>NZ_JARQTO010000008.1:0-90961 GCF_029577735.1 Exercitatus varius
GCATATATTCTTCCGCGCGCATAGCGATGGAACGCGGGTCGCGGTCGTAACTTTGCATGGTGTTCGGGTCGTAAATGCTGCAACGGATAGATAAGGTAGGAATTTGAGCGAACGGGTCAACAACGGCGGTTTCGGCGATTGGCATTAACAGCATGTCGGCTTTGTTGATGGCTTTCCAACCTTCTACGGACGAACCGTCGAACATTTTGCCGTCTTCGAAGAAATCTTCGTCGATTGCGCTGACAGGTAATGACACGCCGTGTTCTTTCCCCTTAATGTTAGTAAAACGAAGAAGCACGAACTTTACGTCGTTCTCTTCTATTAACTTGAACACGCGTTCAATTGCTGCATTAGCCATAAAAAAACTCCTGTTGTAAGGTCTGTAAAATTGCGGTTATTTTAAAACATTTTCCCCCGGCGGGAAATACCACATAATCCGTTCCGTGCCAATATTCGTAAAAAATCGGGGTCCGCCGGTATTAAACGAATAAACGCTGCGTTTTAGTCAATAAAGTGCGGTGAAAATTCAAACTGTTTTTCCGATTTTAGATAGCCCGGCGGCGGAAAAAGTTGTATAATTTGCGACCTTTCGCCGCCGCGGCTCATGCCATGACAGATAAAGTGCGGTGACAAAATCGAAGATTTTTGAAGGTCGGCTTGGCCGACGGCCCCGAAAGGGTGGGAAATCGTTTTGCGATTTCGCATAAAATTTTCATTATTTTACTACTCGTTAAACAATTAAGAACATTTTAAATGGCAGAATTAGATATTCATAAATTGCGCAATATTGCGATTATTGCGCACGTTGACCACGGTAAAACCACGCTGGTCGACAAACTGTTACAGCAATCCGGCACCTTGGAAGCGGCGCGTAACGGCGATAGCGACGAACGCGTAATGGACTCGAACGATCTGGAAAAAGAACGCGGCATTACCATTTTGGCCAAAAACACGGCGATTAACTGGAACGGCTACCGCATTAACATCGTGGACACGCCGGGACACGCGGATTTCGGCGGCGAAGTGGAACGCGTGCTTTCCATGGTGGATTCCGTCTTATTGGTGGTGGACGCCTTCGACGGCCCGATGCCGCAAACCCGTTTCGTCACCCAAAAAGCGTTTTCCCACGGCTTGAAACCGATCGTGGTGATCAACAAAGTCGACCGCCCCGGCGCGCGTCCGGACTGGGTGGTGGATCAGGTTTTCGATTTATTCGTAAACCTGGGCGCTACGGATGAACAATTGGATTTCCCGATTATTTACGCTTCCGCTTTGAACGGCGTGGCCGGTTTGGAACACGATGAACTGGCGCAAGACATGACGCCGTTATTCGAAGCCATCGTCCAATACGTGGAACCGCCGAAAGTGGAATTGGACGCACCGTTCCAAATGCAGATTTCGCAGCTGGATTACAACAACTACGTCGGCGTGATCGGTATCGGTCGCATTAAACGCGGAACGGTGAAACCGAATCAGTCCGTCACCGTTATCGACAGCTTCGGCAAAACCCGTAACGGTAAAATCGGTCAGGTGCTGGGACATTTGGGCTTACAACGTTACGAAGAAGATCTGGCGCAGGCGGGCGACATTGTGGCGATTACCGGTTTGGGCGAATTAAATATTTCCGATACCGTTTGCGATATTAACGCCGTGGAAGCCTTGCCGGCGTTAACCGTGGACGAACCGACGGTCACCATGTTCTTCTGCGTCAATACATCACCGTTCTGCGGACAGGAAGGCAAATTCGTCACCTCACGTCAGATTCTCGAACGGTTAAACAAAGAATTGGTGCACAACGTGGCGTTACGCGTGGAAGAAACCCCGAACCCGGACGAATTCCGCGTATCCGGCCGCGGCGAACTGCATTTATCGGTGTTAATCGAAAACATGCGCCGCGAAGGCTACGAATTAGCGGTGTCCCGCCCGAAAGTTATCTATAAAGAAGAAAACGGCCGCAAACTGGAGCCTTTCGAACAAGTCACCATCGACATTGAAGAACAACATCAGGGCGCGGTGATGGAAGCATTGGGCATCCGCAAAGGCGAAGTGAAAGACATGATCCCGGACGGCAAAGGCCGCACCCGTTTGGAATACGTGATTCCAAGCCGCGGGTTAATCGGTTTCCGCAACGAATTTATGACCATGACTTCGGGAACGGGTTTACTTTATTCCAGCTTCAGCCATTACGACGACGTCAAACCGGGCGAAATCGGTCAACGCAAAAACGGCGTGCTGATTTCCAACGCCACCGGCAAAGCGCTGGCATACGCGTTGTGGGGCTTGCAGGAACGCGGCAAATTAATGGCGGAACACGGTCAGGAAGTATACGAAGGTCAAATCATCGGCATTCACAGCCGTTCCAACGACTTAACCGTAAACTGCCTGCAGGGCAAAAAACTGACCAACATGCGCGCCTCCGGTAAAGATGACGCGATTCAGTTAACCACGCCAATCAAGTTAACCCTTGAACAAGCCATCGAATTTATCGATGACGACGAACTGGTGGAAGTCACCCCGCAATCCATCCGCATCCGTAAAAAACTCTTAACGGAAATGGATCGCAAACGCGCCAACCGCACCACCACCAGCACCAGCACGCGTTAACGAAAAAACATTGAAAAAATCGCCCGCACTTTTGTGCGCGGCGAAGCGATAATCTCAACCGCGCCGATAAAAAGGCGCGGTTTTTTTATATCATGTGAAAAATTCGATCAAATTTACATTAACTTGACATTCAAAACTGATAAACTTCCCCAAAAAGATCGATTTATTTCCGCTAACCGGCTCTTTTTGCTCAAAAAATAAGCTTGATTACAAGCGGTTAGTATTGTATTCGAATTTTTATTTTGCTAGGATCGCGATGCTTACATAACTTTACACAACTTTAGGTTGTTTTAGTTGTCGCTAATGTAATTTTTACACAAATTTACAAAGTGTAGCTAAAGTGGTGAATTATGTAATCGGTGATCAAAACGGATCACCATCAGCTATAAGAAAAATCTCAATACATTTAGGAGAAATCTATGTTAACCAATTTCACAACTAAAGCCTATATTGCAACAACGGAAGCTATCCGTCGTTTCAAACAGGATCATAAAGGCGTAACCGCAATCGAATATGGTTTGATTGCTGTGGTTATGGCAGCGTTTATCGTATTCGCATTCTCAGATAGCACCGATAGTTTCGTTGGTGCGTTAAAAGCGAAATTTAAGTCATTAAAGGATAGTGTAGGAACTAATGCACCTACATTTGGTGGTCAGTAATAATTCTTCATTGATGGCACAGGTATTTTTGCTTGTGCCGTCCTTAATAAACTAACAGAAAAATTGTTACTTCCATCATGCTAACCCACCAACTGATTATAGGGCTTGATTTAATCGCTGCGTTGCAATTGCTTTACCTTTGTTTCACGGATATTAAATCAAGAATTATCGACAACCGGGTGATTATCGGCTTGTTTTTCACCATGGCGGCGTTAAGTTGGCTGAAATACGAACAGGTGTTTGTGTGGCAAGGAATTATCGGGCTTGCCGTCTGTTTTATTTTATTTACGTTGAATGTGATGGGCGGCGGCGATGCCAAATTAATTGCGGTGTTAATGCTTGCCGTTCCTTCGGAACAACTGATTTCTTTGTTTTTTTTGACCGCACTTTGCGGTTTGTTGTTGATTATTATCGGTTGGCTGTTTTTCCGCCAATCCATTAAACAAAACGGCTTGCCTTACGGCGTGGCCATCAGTTTCGGCTATTTCGCCACCTTATTTTTATACGCTTCCTAAGGGCCGGCACCTGTAACGGGGCGGAAAAGGATATAATATGAATTACAGAGTGTTGTTTATTATCTCATTCCTTATCCTCGCCATGGGGCTGAGCGGGCTGTTTTTTATGTTTCCCGATGAAAACCAAAGCGCCCCGGCCCAAAACCAAACCGCCGGCGAACAACCCGCCGCCAAACGCCAAACCGCCGTTCTGTTGGCGCAAACCACCCGTTCCGTTCCGCAAGGCGCCTTATTACAGGCGGGCGATTACGCGTTTAACGAACTCTCCGTGGACAGCGACGATCCCCGGCTGAAATTCGATTTAAAACCCTTATTTGAAAACACCGACAATTATTCTCTGCAAGGATATTTGGTTAAACAGCCGCTGCAGGCGGGTTCTTTTTTATCCGCCAATCTGCTGCTTTCACCGCAACATCCCGATTATTTGTTTTCCAGTCTCGATCCTAAACGGGAAGTGCCTTATCGCATTTATATCAAATATGCTGACCGCTATATTTTCGATAGCTTAAAAAACGGCGTCGTCGTTTCCATTTCCAGCCAGCAAGCGATGAACGACGAAAAACGGACGGAGCGCAACACCTTAATCAGACTGATCGACAACGCCGTGGTATTGCAAACCAAAATTTATACCCAGGACGAACAGTTATTAGACAAGGATAGAAATATCTTCGGTTACGTAACCGTTAAACTGGACGCCGAACAAATGAAAAAACTTTATTCCTTACCTAAGGACGCCAATTTAATTGTGCTGCCGAATAACGAACCACCACAGGGCGCAACCAACCATCGTGGCATTTATGTCAGAAAATTGAGAGGTCAATAATTTATGCCGACTTACACACAAATAATCAGAAAAACGATTACCGCCGGTTTAACCGCATTAATGATGACCTGCGCTACCACGGCTTTCGCCAAACAACTGTATTTGGAACAAGGCAAAAGCAAATTTTTCGTGCTGGATAAAAAAATCGATACGATTTTTGTCTCTTCTTCCGAAGTGGCGGATTATGAAATTGTGGACGATTACAGTTTTATGGTTTTCGCCAAACAGGAAGGCACCACGGATGTTACCGCCTTTGACGAAAACGGCAAAATTCTGTTATCGGATTCCCTGACGGTGAACGCCTTTATTAACAATATCGTCGATACCAACAAACAAATTAAAGCCCGTTTCCCGAATACTAAGTTGGAAGTGAAGAAAGTGGGCAAAGCCTATGTGATCGAAGGAGATGCCAATTCCCAGCAGGAAAGCGAAGAAGTGAACCGTATTGTGGGCGAGGCTATCGGTGTCACGCCGAAAGTGACGGAAACCACATTAAAACGCGGTAACGGGATGTCCGATGAAAAATTACCGTTCCTGGATAAATACGAATATAACGGCGTGATCAATAATGCCAATATCGGCGAAGTCACCCAAGTCAATGTGAAATTAACGGTGGCGGAAGTGAATAAAACCTTCTCGGATTCCTTAGGTATTAAATGGGAACATTTATCCGGTTCCGTCCTGCCAAACTGGAGTTCCGGCAGCAACTTATACGAGGCGGCGTTTGACGGTACGACAAGTTCAATCGCATTGATTAATGCGGATCGCCTCAGTGCATTTATCAACGCGGTGAATAATTCCAATAACGGTAGAATTTTGGCGGAACCGAATATTTCGATGCTGTCCGGTGAAACCGCGGATATTTTAGTGGGCGGAGAAATTCCTTTTGCCCAGCGGGACAGCGAGGGCAACGCCACGATTATTTATAAAGATTTCGGGGTGAAGCTAATGGTGGGCGCCAAAGTGCAGAAAAACGATCGGATCCGCCTGGCGCTGGCTCAGGAAGTAAGCACTTTATCGGGCAATTATACCTATGCGGATGTGGGGGATATTCCTTATTTCCAGACCCGCCGTTCCAAATCCACCTTTGAAGTGGGCGACGGCGAAAGCTTCATTATCGGCGGCTTGCTGAGTTCCAGCGATCTGGAAGGACTTTCCAAGGTGCCGTTATTGGGCGACATTCCGGTGTTAGGCGCATTTTTCCGCAGTGTGACCACTTCCCGCGAAACCAAGGAATTAGTGGTGGTGGCGACAGTGAATTTAGTCAAACCGAAAGATGTGGAAAATTTGGTTTATCCGTCATTTGATCAAACCGGCACCCTGGAGCGTTTTTTCAACGTCACGCCGTTTAAGAACGTTTACCATAAAACCCTAACCTCAAATTTCATGAAAAACGGCGGGTTTATCCAATAATTACGGGCAAAACTGATCATGCTATTACTTGATAAAAACAAAGCGAATCCGGTCGGCGCCCGTAAAATCGTGGTGTTATCGGATTGTGCGGAAATGCAAAACAATGTCTCGCAACTATTGCGCACCGGCGGTTTTGAAAATATCGAACAGCTTAAACGCTATTTTCTTTCGGAAAATATCGGATTTAATGCGGAAGATATTCTCGGCATGATTGTAGATATAAAAGATGAAACGGATATCGGCTTAATTACCAAGCATATCAACGCCATCGTACCGCAAAATCTCTGGGTTTGCGCCATAGGTACTTCGGATTCCATCACTCTGGCGCAGAATCTGGCGAATGCCGGAATTTTATATTTCCATGCCGGTACTCAACTGCATTTAATGATGGATAAGATCAGCTCCGCTAAAGTCAGCCTTCCGCATACCAGAAATACGGTGAAAATATGCGTTCTGGGTTGCAAGGGCGGGATCGGCAGCAGTTTGATCAGCATCCATATTGCAAATCAGATTATCAGCAATAAAAAGGTACCGGTGTTATTGGCGCAAGGCCCTAACGGTTCACAGGATTTGGATCTGGCCTTCGATAAAAAATTACAGGGCGATATTTCCAAATACGACGAATATCTCGATCTTTTTAACGGTATTCCTCATAAACTGAACGATAAAGTCACGGAAAAATATAATTTTATTATTTACGATCAACCGATTTTTAATATCGATAAGGATCTTTATCCCGAGTTTTTTGAATACAGCAATAGTTTTGTTTTAGTGGTGGAACGACGAATCGCTTCGTTGCGTGTGGCTAAACAATTTTTGGAACAATGCGAGCGGATTCGCAGCCGTACCAATCAGGCTATCAGAGTGTTTATTTGCATTTCCGATCATAAACCGAAAAGCGAGAAATTAATGGCCAAATCGGATATCGAGACATTACTGGGAACCCAGGTTGACGCAGTGATTCCCTTTATTAAAAACACCGAGGCTAAAACCGTTATGGGGCTAAATTTAAGCAAAGCCCATAAAAAATCTTTTTACAGCCTGGCAATGAAAATTATCGGCGTATTGTCGCGGAATAATTTGAACAACGAAAATAAAAGTTTGTTCATAGGACTTTACCGTTTGTTATTCAATCGTTAGAGATGAAGGCATTCTATGTTAAGCAAAGAACAACAGGTTTTTTTCCGTAACGAAGTGTTGAGCAATCTGGATATTGAAAAACTCGACGAAATCCAGAGCGAATACGGCAAATTGGTTGACGAACTGGTGCAGATTGTTTATCAGGTCAGCAATCAGCACGGTCACTACCTTACCGCCCTTGATGCTTCAACCATGGCGCAGATCATCGCTGATGAAATCACCGGTTACGGTCCGCTACGGGAATTAATGGAAGATGACACGGTTAACGATATTCTGGTGAACGGCCCGAACGACGTGTGGGTTGAACGCGCCGGTATTCTGGAAAAAACCGATAAACAATTTATTAATAACGAACAGCTTACGGATATTGCCAAGCGATTGGTGGCACGAGTCGGACGACGCATCGACGACGGTTCGCCGCTGGTGGACTCCCGCTTGCCGGACGGTAGCCGTCTTAATGTTGTAGTGCCGCCTATCGCCTTAGACGGAACCTCTATTTCCATTCGTAAATTCAGCAAAAATAAGAAATCTTTACAGGAATTAGTGAATTTCGGCTCTATGACGCTGGAAATGGCAAATTTTCTGATTATCGCCGCCCGCTCCCGGGTAAACATAATCGTTTCCGGCGGGACGGGTTCGGGTAAAACCACTTTATTAAACGCTTTATCCAATTATATTTCCCATACGGAACGAGTGATTACTTTAGAAGATACGGCGGAATTACGTTTAGAGCAGCCTCATGTGGTGCGTCTGGAAACCCGTATTGCCGGGGTCGAGCGAACCGGCGCCGTTACCATGCAGGATTTGGTGATTAATGCGCTGCGTATGCGTCCCGAGCGGATTATTGTGGGGGAATGTCGCGGTGCGGAAGCGTTCCAAATGCTACAAGCGATGAATACCGGCCATGACGGTTCAATGTCTACCCTGCACGCCAACAGCCCGCGCGACGCCACTTCCCGTCTGGAAAGTATGGTGATGATGTCGAACGCGTCATTACCCTTGGAAGCGATTCGACGCAATATCGCCGCCGCGGTAAATATTATTGTGCAGGCTTCCCGCTTAAATGACGGTTCGAGAAAAATCACCAATATTACGGAAATTATGGGAATGGAAAGCGGACATATCGTCCTGCAGGATATTTTTACTTATCAGCCGAGCAAATACCGTGATGAAAACGGGAAAATCATCGGTGAGTTTATTTCTCACGGGTTATTATCCAATTCAGTGGTATACCAGAATGCGCAAATATTTAATTTAAGTAGCGAATTACAAAGTATATTCGGGAACTCGCAATGACTTTATATTATCTGATAATAATTTTCGGTTTGCTGCTATTCGCTTATACGGCGATTAGCCTGAGTTCCGCCAAGAAGAAAGTTAATCAGCATGATAATTCCTTTAAAAAATTAAGCGAATATTTTGATCAGGTAAAACTTAAAGTTACGCTCTGGAAATATTATTTTACCGCCGGCAACGAACGGAATTTTCTGAGAAATATATTATTAACCATAATTATATTTTTCTTTTTCCATGTTCTGAATTATTTATATCTGAAAATAGATAAATTTATCTTTTTAGCCGTATTTATTTTCCTTTTCCTGACTATCGTATGGAAACTGGGACAACGGCGGAACAGAAAGGAATTTGAAGAAATGTTTCCCGAAGTGATTCAGATTCTTAACTCCGCAACTTCCTCCGGCGCAGGCTTATTGCAAGCGCTGGAACGCTGCGGTAAAGACATTAGCGGACAGATCGGGGAAGAATTTACCAACGTTCATAAACGTCTGGCCATCGGCGAGGATCCGACTTCGGTGTTTGAAGACAGTTACACCCGTTATCCTTATAAAGAATATTATTTCTTTATCACTATTATTCGGGTAAATCTGGATAAAGGCGGACAAATGCGGGAAGTCATCATGCGTTTGGGACGAGTTATTGCGGACAGCAAAAAAATGGAAAAAAAGAAAAGCGCAATGACTTCCGAAGCCAGAATGTCGGCAATGATTGTGGCATCGTTTCCCGTGGCATTCTTTATTTTCATGAAATTTATGATGCCGGAAAATTTTGATTTTTTATTAAACGATCCGGGCGGGCGGATGATTCTGTATTACGTATTAGGCAGTGAAGTACTGGGCATGCTGATTATCTGGTGGTTAATGAGGAAAGCGACATGAAAATGGGATCCTTATTATTTTATCTTTCACTGATATTATCAGGCTTTATCATATTTTTATTAGCGGTTTCAAATAAGAAAAAATTAACCCGTAATAAAGATATTCTTTCCGGTACCTACCCGAAAGAAAAAGCCAACAAAGAACCTCAGGGTAACAAAAATAAACAACAGGTAGAATTAGAACAGTTATTAATTACGAATAATAAATTATTAAATACATTAAACGAAGTAGATAAGAATATTAAACTGAAACTGTTTATTACTCTGTTATTAACGGGAATTTACGTATTGTTTAATCCGGAGTCGGATCGAAAAGAGTTGGCAATTGCAGGCGCGGTTATTTTTGTGTTGACGATATTAATACCCGGCTCTTTAGCCAATATGATCTTGAAACGCAAAATTAAAAATATGATGACGGATCTGCCCAGCTTTGTGGATTTAGTAGCGATCTGCGTGCAAACCGGGATGACCATTAATGCGGCTTTATTACGTGTTGCCGAAGACTTTAAAGTGCTGAATCCCGATTTAAGTTATGTCATGCTCCGAGTTATCCGCAAAGCGGAAATTGTCGGTTTACTCTCGGCATTGGATACTCTGGCGGTCTCCTTACCGACCCGGGAAATTCGAATGTTTACTACCGTATTGCAGCAAAGTTTAAATTTCGGTTCTTCAATTTACGGTCATTTATTGCAATTGTCATCGGATATGAGGGAACTGCAACTGCTGACTATCGAAGAACACTTGGGTACGCTTTCCGCGAAGATGAGCGTACCGCTGATTATATTCATTATGTTTCCGATTATTATTTTAATTGTCGCACCTGGTGTGATGAGGGTATTTCCAAATGTTTAACAACTCAACAAAAAAAGTATTATTTTTATCTTTAATTTTTGCTCTTGGCGGTTGCTCGGTTCTTCCTATGAGTCAATCCGAAAGTATTGCCGCAAAAGAAAAACTCTATCAATCCACAAATAATCACAGCGGTTTGATTTCCCTTTACCGCGAACAGTTAAAAACGGAAGAAAATAACGCCGTACGTTATAAGCTGGCATTAGCTTATTATCAAAAAGGAGACAGCCAATCCTCATTGGATTACTTACAGCCTTTACTGGATGAGAAAAATATTTATTTTACCTCGGCGACCGTATTACAGATTCGTAATTTAATTCAATTGAAGAAATATCATGAAGCCATTGATCTTTCCACTATGCTGATAAATAAACATCCGCATATTTCCGAAGCCTATAATTTACGCGGTATTGCTAATGCGCAACTCGGCAACTATAAAAGCGCCGAACAGGATATTCATGCCGCCAGAAAACATTTTATTAACGATGTGATTGCTATTAATAATCTCGCCATGCTGAAAATCATTAACGGCGAATACAGAGGCGCGGTGAACTTGTTATTACCGCAATATTTGAACGGCGTAAAAGAACAGCGTCTGGTTCATAATCTGGTATTCGCCCTGGTTAAGAGCGGAGATACGGATTACGCACTGGATATCATCAAAAAAGAAAACCTAAACACTTCACCGAAAGATTTGGTCAACGCCTTAAAAAATACCGAAAAAGTGGGCAATACCGGCACACCGGTACGGCCTAGAAGATAATCCTTTAACCCACAATCGGGGGCGGAAAAATGAACAAAATAAAACAACTGTTATTTTGCCGGAAAGGAGTTTCCACCATTGAATTTACCTTAACCGTCGGTATTTTCTTTATGGTTGTGTTTATGATTCTCGAACTCGCCCGCTTAACATTATTTACCGCTTATTGGGATTATCTGTTAACGGAAACCGTACGGATAACTAAAAACCAACGGGCGGAAAATAACGATTACGCCGCATTGTTCAAACGGATTTTAACTGAACAGCACCGGCAACAGGGTAACCCCGTATTAGCGCTTTTTGAGGTTCGGGACGAAAAGGTGGAGGCGAAAGTGGAATATGCGGAATCCGTTGATGATTTGGTGAATGAGGTCTTCAGACAACCTACCGTCGTTAACGGTGTAGCCGTTTCGCCGACCGGTGCAAACGCCAGTATCGCACGTTACAGCCTGAATTACAGTTATCGGTTTTTAGTGCCGCTGCCTTTTATCGCTCAGGAATGGATTAGCCCGATGTTTAAACGGGAAATTTTTGTGGTGCAGGAATATGAACGAGACCAATTCAGATACTAACCTTTTGCGCCGTTTTATTCGCCAACAAAGCGGATCCGTGACGATCGAATTCGTATTCATGCTGATTCTGCTTATTCTGATTCTGGCTTTTATGGCGGATTTGGCAATTTTGCGNNATTTTGCGTTCGACCGCCGGTAGACTGGATAATATTTCCTACTCGCTGGCTAACATTTTGCGCGAACGGACTCAGTTATATAACGGCAACGAAAATCTCGCCACCGAACGGGTAAATAATCGTGACGTTACCCAATTCAAATCATTGGCGACCCGAATGGCGTTCGGCGATAAAAACAGCAGCAAAAAAATCTATGTGGTTTTAGAGTACCTGGCGCCGGAAAACTCCACCTATCGGATAATCGGTGATACGGATAAATGCAAGCCTTATGAAGCCTTGCAAAACCTGGTTAATCTTTCGCCGCGTTCCGAAATGAATAATTCAAGAAAAATCCCCTTATACCAGGTTACCGTTTGCGTACCGAATTACAGCTTTTTCAGTACACTAGTTCCGGGCGTGGCAAAAAATATGGATGAAACGGTACGTTCTTCCTCCATTACGGTTTCCCGTTAATATTCAGAATAGGGAATGGATGATGAAAATAAAGAATTACACTGCGTTATTACGCTGGTTTTATCACAATGAACGTGGCGCCTATACGGTAATGATGGCAATTATGTCCTTCGCCTTGCTGGGTATCGTCGCCTTAACCGTTGACGGTTCGGGAATGCTGCTGGATAAAGCCCGCTTTTCACAGGGAATCGAACAAGCGGGATTGGCGTTAATGGCGGAAAATAACTATTCCAGAACAAATGAAGAGCATGAGGATGTGCTTCGTCAGATAGTAACGAAAGAAGGATTATCATATGATGAGAAACTTAAAGAACAAAAAAAAGAGCGTAATCTGGAGTTGATTAGAGGCATAGTCCGTCATTACTATTATCCATCCACTTACTTTAAAGATAGTAAAGACATTGAGGATGAGTATGTCCCCAAATGCGATAACCTAAAAGGTCCGAACGGCGAACAACTGAAAAGTATCGCTTGCGAAATTTCCGGTAAGTTTGAACGTCCTTCCTGGCTTTATCTCGGTAAAAATAACGGCTTAAGCTTTGCCGAAACCACCACCATTAATGCAAATAAAATCTACGTACAGAAAAATCTGGATGAAATTATCCCGATTGATTTAATGCTGGTGACGGACTTAAGCGGTTCCATGAATTCCAGTGTGGACGGAAGATATGGCACTGCTAAAATAACCATTCTTCGGGATGTCGTTTCCTCAATTGCGAAAGAGTTGCTTGAGCAAAATAATACTGAAGAAGGCAAAATAATCAGTAAATATAACCGAATCGGTTTTACTTCGTTTGCTTTTGGTGCGCAGCAGCAAAGTAATTCTGCTAAATGTTATTTACCTTATGAAATAAAACCAAGCATAACGGTCCGTAATAACTACTATTATGATTACTATACGACTACTATACGCTATTCCGAACTGCTTTCTTATATAGGCAAGAGTCAACAACGTTATTCTTATGCCACATTAGCACAGTTTTTCGATTTATTCGTCGATTACGATAAAACTATTGACTCAATCGATTCTTTTAACGGAAAAGATTCTGACTATCTGATGAATTTTAATAAAAATTCATGGTGCTTAGGCAATGCAACCCGTATTAATTCCACTTATATCTGGGCGAAAAAGAATGAATCAACCGATCTTATCAATCGGTTTAATCAGGTTCAGGCTACAGGGGCGACATTATCCAGTTCCGGGTTATTGATCGGCGCAAATTTATTAACGAATACCAATCCTGATGAAGAAGCTCAACCGAGCAAATTAGGCGCCAATACACAGCGAATTATCTTGGTGCTTTCCGACGGAGCGGATCAACTTAGTGATGCCAACAGTTCGTTAAATATTACAAGTAATCTAATCAACCAAGGCATGTGCGAAAAAATCAAAAGTAAACTGGATTCATTGCAGGATAAAACCTATCTGGAACAACCGACCCGTATCGGTTTTGTCGCTTTTGGTTACGGTCCGTCGGGAACACAAAAGGCGGCATGGGAAAAATGTGTGGGCAAATATTATTATGTTGCCAATAACAAGGAAGAACTTTTAGAATCTTTCAGAAAAATTATCGGTTTGGTGGAAGAAGTCGGCCACTCAATTTACCAGCCGCCGAGTTATTACAGTAATTAACGGAAAGCCTTTCCGTTAATTACTCAAAATACCGCACTTTTGCTTAAAAGTGCGGTCAATTTTTTCATTGTTTTTTGAAACGGCATAGTAAAGCCAATGCCCGGCACTATGCCGTTTCGTCCTTATTTATACGCCGCTTCATTCCAACGTAATTCATTTTTCAGTTGCGCCAGTTCCGTTTTTGCGTTGATATGAATAAATTCAATGTCGAAATACTCCGCAAAGGTTCTCAGCATTTCCGCATCAATATCCAGACTGAATACGTTGTGGTGAGCGCCGCCGGATAAAATCCAGGCCTGGGTGCCGGTGTCAAAGTCCGGTTCTAATTTCCAGAAAACATGACCAACCGGCAGATTCGGCATATCCTGCGGTTTATCCACGGCGTTCAGTTCGGCGGTAATCATTCTGAAACGATGACCTAAATCCACAATGGTAGAAGCGGTGGCTTTACCCGCTTTGCCGCTAAAAATCAGGCGAGTCGGATCGTCTTTGCCGCCGATGCCCAACGGTTTGATATCGAGAACCGGTTTATCTTTCGCAATAGACGGACAAACTTCCAGCATATGTGCGGCAAGCACCACTTCGTTATTGTCTTCCAGACTGTAGGTGTAATCCTCCATAAACGAGCAACCATTTGGTAAACCGTAACTCATCACTTTAACCGCGCGCACCAATGCGGCGGTTTTCCAGTCGCCTTCCGCACCGAAACCGTAACCTTGCGCCATCAGACGTTGAACCGCTAACCCCGGAAGCTGTTTCATGCCGTATAAATTCTGGAAGGTGTCGGTGAAGGCTTTGAATCCGCCTTTATCCAGGAATGCTTTTAAACCCAATTCAATGCGGGCGGAGTCAATCAGGGATTGGCGCTTTTCTCCGCCTTCTTTTAAGCTGTCCGTTAACCGATAAGCGGCTTCATATTCTTTAACCAGCGCCGCAACCTCTTCGTCATTGACCGCATTAATGCTGTCGACCAACTGATATACGCCGTAACCGTTCACGCTATAACCGAATTTGATTTGCGCTTCCACTTTGTCCCCTTCAGTTACCGCCACTTCGCGCATATTATCGCCGAAGCGCGCCACTTTCAGGTGTTGTTGGTCGTAAATGGCCGCCAACACCCGCATCCAGCGATCGAGTTTTTGTTTCACGGATTCGCTTTGCCAATGACCGACCACAATGGTACGCGGTTTGCGCAAACGGGACACCATGAAACCGAATTCGCGGTCGCCGTGAGCGGTTTGGTGCAGATTCATATAATCCATATCAATTTCGTTCCAGGGAATATATTTGTTTAATTGAGTATGGAATTGCAACAACGGTTTATTTAAACGGGAAAGCCCCGCAATCCACATTTTCGCCGGCGAGAAAGTGTGCATCCAGGCAATCACGCCCACGCAGTTCTCTTCATAATTCGCCGCCCGACAGACGGACAGAATCTCTTCCGGCGTAGTAGCCAGCGGTTTTAATTGGATTCGGATAAAAGGATGTTGGTCGTTTAAATAGCGGCTAATCTGTTCCGCATCGGCGTTCACTTGTTTAAGCGCTTCATCGCCGTATAAGTCCTGACTGCCGACTACAAACCACACTTCCAGTTTTTTAAGAAATTCCATAATATTCTCCTGATTCGTTTTAAATAGCATGACGCAAGGTATCGACCGCCGTTTGCACAACGGGAATGCCTTGTTGATAATATTGCATAAATTCCGCGTAGCCTTTCGCCATTTCTTCATCCGGTTGCGAAACGAATATTTCGGCTTGAGCGAAAATATGGTCGTCGAGGTAATCTTCTAAAGATTGCCCCGCCTGATAAGCGGTTAAATAATTTGCCAGCAACGCGATTCCCCAAGCACCGCCTTCGTTTGCGGTTTTCATTACGGCTACCGGAACGTTAATCGCCGAAGCAAGAATTTTTGAGGCGACATTCGGGGTTTTGAAAATACCGCCGTGACCGAGAATCTGCGCGATATTAACCTTTTCCCGTTGAATAAGAATATCGACGCCTAATTTCATAGCGCCGAACGCGCCGTATAAATGGGTTCGGATAAAATTAGCCAAAGTAAAACGGGCATTGGCCGGATGCATAAAAATCGGGCAACCTTCGGCTAAGCCTACGCTGTGTTCGCCGGAATAGAAGCCGTAAGACAATAAACCGCCGCAGTTCGCGTCTCCGTCCAAGGCCTGCAGGAAAAGAGTTTCGTATAACTTATCCGTTTCAACTTCCGCGCCAAAGGCCTTTAACGTTTCGCCGAAAAGGCGAATCCAGGCGTTAATGTCCGAGCTGCAGTTATTGGCGTGCGCCATGGCGACGAGTTTGCCCGCCGGCGTGGTGACCATATCCAATTGTTCATACACTCTGGAAAGCGCTTTTTCCAGCACAATCATGGCGAAAGCCGATGTGCCGGCGGAAATATTTCCGGTATTGGTTTTAATGCTGTTGGTGGCCACCATGCCGGTTCCCGCATCGCCTTCCGGCGGACAAAACGGAATGCCCGCCTGTAATCGCCCCGTCGGATCGAGCCATTTTGCGCCCTGTTCCGTTAGATAACCGGCGGTCTGCCCGGCCGTTAATACCTGCGGTAAAATGCAGTCGATTTTCCAGGGATAGGATTGCGGCGCAATGAGATCGTCAAACCGCTCGAGCATGTTTTGATCATAATCGCCGGTTTGCGGATCAATGGGAAACATGCCGGACGCTTCGCCCACACCGAGCACTTTTTCACCGGTTAGCTGCCAATGCACGTAACCCGCCAGCGTCGTGAGATAGTCAATTTTTCCCACATGCTCCTCTTGATTTAAGATCGCCTGATATAGATGAGAAATACTCCAACGTTGGGGAATGTTGTAGTTAAAAAGTGCGGTCAATTTTTGCGAAGATTTTTGCGTAATATTATTGCGCCAGGTTCTGAATTCAACCAGCTGGTTACCTTGCTTATCGAAAGGCAAATAGCCGTGCATCATGCCGCTGATACCGATAGCTTTGGCGCGGGTAAGCGCCGTGCCGTATCGTTCCTGCACCTGATTTGCCAAATCTCGGTAGGCTTGTTGCAGCCCTTGGCGGATTTCGCTTTGCGGATACGTCCAGATTCCGTCGGTAAAGTGATTTTCCCAGGTAAAGCCACCAGTTGCCAGAATATCGCCGCGGCCATTAATCAGCACGGCTTTAATCCGAGTGGAACCGAATTCGATTCCGATGGATGCCTCGCCTGAAGCAATTGCGGTTTTTGCCTCTTGCATATTGATTACTCCCGATTCTGTCGTAACAAAAGTGATGGCAATGCGTTTATGCCACGCCGTCAGACTGTAGAGTAGATCTTATTGCATAGAATCGTTAGCGTGGAATAAGCTATATATATGGATAATCCGGCTGCGAGAAACAAGATGAGAGCCGGATCACTTTTTCAAAAACTCATCAAATTTCGCCCGCACTTTATGCGCCCGGGCTAACGGGAATTACGGTAATCGGAGGGACTTAGCCCGGAATAACGTTTAAACAGGCGGGAAAAATAAAGTTGGTCATCATAGCCTAATTGTCTTGCAATGGCGTAAATCGGCGCGCCGGACGTATGGAGTAAATGCTGCGCTTTGATCATGCGCTGTTCTTCCCGCCATTTGATAATGCTCGAGCCTGTTTGCTGCACAAAAAGATGCGTCAGACGGGAAGGCGACATGTGAATATGCTCGGCAATTTCGCTGATTTTATGATTAATATGCAAATTGGCGGAAATAAAATGGCAGGTTTCCAAAATGCGGGGATCCAGCATTCTCTGGCTGTTGACGGGATCCAACTGAATGCATTTAATCAGCAGTTGTTCCAATAAACACATGGACATGGCTTCGGAGAAAATATCTTTGGTGCTGTATTCCCATTCGATTTTCTTAAATAATGCCAAAATTTCCTCATAGGTTGCCGAATCGCTAACGGTGAGACGCCCGACGTGATCCGATACATGGCTCCATTGCAGCCAGTTCGCCCAGAAAGAACGGGGTCTGAAATAAATCCATTGATGATGCCAGGATTCGGCGGATTCCGAACGATAATACAAATGTTCGGCATTGGGCGGGAAGAGCAATAAATCCCCTTTCGAACAAGTAAAGGCACGGTCGCCTTCAAATACCGTGCCTTCACCTTTGGTCGTGAGATTAATAATGTAGCCTTTCATGCCGTTCGGGCGACGAATGGCGAAATCCACTTCATTACCTTTTTCGATAGGAGTACAACCCGCCACTAAATACGAACCGAACCGATAGCCGGGCAATAATGGGTTGGTTTCCTGTTGAACCTCGTGCCGTTGCTTCATTCCTCAACCTTAGGATTTGATAAATTTTTGTTTATATTTATCAAAAATGACCGCAATCAGCAAGATGAGACCGCGCACCACGTATTGGGCAAACGGTGAAATATTCAGTAAATTCATGGCATTTTCGATAGTCCCGAGAATTAACACCCCGGCGATAATAAATGAAATTTTTGCCACCCCGCCGTTCAGCGACACGCCGCCTAATACGCAGGCCGAAATCGCCACCAGTTCAAACCCTACGGAAGTCATCGGTTGACCGCTGGTCATGCGGGCGGCCAGAATCACGCCGGCAAGTGCGGAAACAAAACCCGATACCACAAAAATAATCAATTTGGTTCTGTCTACGTTGATACCGGCCAAACGAGAGGCTTCCTGGTTACCGCCGATAGCCAGCGTGTTGCGACCGTAAGTGGTTTTGCTGAGTAAGAAACCGAAAATAGCGATACAGATGATGGTAAAAACAATCGGTAACGGCACACCGAAAATATCCTGATAACCCAATTCGAAGAATTCTTCTTTGGTGATACCCACCGCTTTACCGTCCGAAATAATATAACCGAAACCGCGGGCAATCTGCATAGTGGCGAGTGTGGTGATTAACGAGTTGATTTTTAATTTCGCAATCACAAAGCCGTTAATTAGCCCCACCGCAATACCTAAACCAAGACCGGCAAGAATACCGACCGAGACGCTTTGCGTCATATTAATGACTACCGCCGTGACAACTCCGGCGCACGCGATAACGGAAGCCACGGAAAGGTCAATTTCGCCGGCGGCCAGGCAGAACAGCATACCGCAGGCAACGATTCCGCTCATAGAAATGGCTAAGCCCAGCCCTTTCATATTTACAACGGTGGCAAAATTCGGGATAAATAAGCAAGAGCAGACAAAAATGACTGCAAAAATTAACAGCATGCCGTAAGCGTTCCAGATTTTGCTGAATGAACCCGCACTTTTTTCTTGAGTTGTTGAAGTCATAATCAATCTCCTACATTAAGCCGCTTTGCTTTCTACCATAGCAAGTTTTAATACTTTTTCTTCCGTTGCATCCGCACGTTCTATTACACCGGTAATTTGACGGGAACGCATGACCATAATTCTATCGGACACGCCAATAACTTCGGGCAGATCGCTGGAAACCACAATAATGGCTAATTTTTGGTCGGCTAATTTAAAAATTAAATCGTAAATTTCGGATTTCGCGCCTACATCAATGCCTCTGGTCGGTTCATCGAGCAGTAACACTTTAATATCTTCCGATAACCAACGCCCCAAAATGGCTTTCTGTTGGTTACCGCCGGACAAATTCACAATAAGCTGCTGAATCGACGGCGTTTTTACATTCATTTGCTGCCGCTGTTGTTCGGCGTTTTTCTTTTCCCATTTTTCATTAATAATGAATTTGAGGAAATTGTGAGAACGTCTGGCGCTGATATTGATATTTTCCCCTACGCTTGCCGTTGGAATAATCCCTTCTTTTTTGCGATCTTCAGGACAAAGCACAATACCTTGTTCGATCGCCTCTTTCGGACTGCGTACGGAAATGGTTTTACCGTCCAGTTCAATGGTTCCCGACATGCTCGGATCCGCACCGAAAATCACTTTTAATAATTCCGAACGCCCCGCACCGACTAAGCCGAATAAGCCTAAAACCTCACCGGCTCGAACCGTTAAGCTAAAATCGCCTTTCAGTTTCTGACCGGATAAATGCGTAATTTTTAAACGGGTGTCGCCCACTTCACGCGGACGATAATGATAAATATCGCCTAAATTGCGTCCGACCATGCTGCGCACTAAATCGTCATTGGTGATTTTTGAAAGATCAGAAAAGGTTTCCACGAATTGTCCGTCTTTCAGCACGGTAATTTCATCGCTGATACGAAAAATTTCTTCCATACGGTGAGATACGTATAAAATCACCTTGCCTTCGTCCCGCAACTCGTTAATGACGCTGAATAATTTTTCAATTTCTGGAGCGGAAAGGCTACTGGTTGGTTCGTCAAATGCAATAATTTTTGCGCCCCGGCTTAAAGCCTTGGCAATTTCAATCATTTGCCATTGACCGATAGACAATTCCTTTAAGGGCATATCCGGCGAAATATTGAGATCCAGTTTATCGAGATATTTTTGCGTTCTCTCAATTAATTCCGCTTTATTCACAATGCCGAAGGAATGCGGCAACTGACCTAAACACAGGTTTTCCGCCACGGTCATTTCCGGCACGATATTTAATTCCTGATAAATAATGGCGACACCGGCTAACAGCGCTTCTTTAGTATTACGGAAAACCAGCTGGCGACCGCCGACACTTAATTTGCCCTCGGTAGGCAGATAATTACCGCTTAAAATTTTTAATAAGGTGGATTTACCCGCACCGTTCTCACCCATTAACGCATGAACTTTACCCTCATAGCATTTAAAGGAAACATTTTGTAATGCTTTAACGCCGGGAAAGCTTTTACTCACATTATCAAACTCTAAATATGGAACTTGCATCTCGTCCTCCTTATTGAGGTCTGTTTACGGGCGATAAACAGACCCCGATTTCAACTATTAAAGGCCTTTTTTAGAAAGTTCTTCTTTGAAATTGTCACGTTTTAAGAAAACAACGTCCTGCACGGCAATGTATTTTTCCGGTTCCACTCCATCTCTGATCCATTTAGTGAGAAGCTCAACGCTGCGATAGCCGTGAATATCCGGGCTTGGTAACAACGAACCTAAGAAACCGGTGGCTTTAGGCTTGGAAAGCTCATTAACCGCATCCACACCGTTAATACCGATAGCCACCACATTTTCCGGTTTAAAGCCCTGGCCTTCCGTTGCGCGCACGCCGCCTAATACGGTGTTATCGTTCATCCCCACGATAAGCCAGTTTTTCACTTCCGGATGTTGCACTAACATGGAATTGGCGGCATCAAGTGCGCCCGGAATATCGTTACTTTTTGTCGGTGATTTATAAATTTTTTCTTTCGGGAAACCCGCTTTTACTAACGCGCCGATAGAACCTTCGGTACGGCGACGGGCGGTGTCCAGTTCATCGGCGGTAATGGCTAAAACCGCGGTATCTTTCACATCCCATTTACGGTTTTGCATTTCTTTATAAAGTTCCTCGCCCTGACGCTGACCGATTTCACTCGCCGCCATCATAATTAACGGAACATTGGTCATCGGTTCGCCGGCGGCATTTAAAAATTGATCGTCAACGGCAATCACTTTTAAATCGTAAGCGCGAGCTTTCGCCATAATGGCGGGACCTAATTTCGGATCCGGCGTACAAATCACAAATCCTTTTGCACCGTTAGCAGCTAAATTATCAATAGCGTTTAATGTTTTTTCACCGTCAGGCACGGCAATTTTGATAATTTGCACATTACCGAGATCTTTGGCGGCTTTATCCGCAAACGCCCATTCGGTCTGGAACCAAGGTTCTTCGGGTTGTTTTACCAGAAAGCCTAATTTGATCGGTTCGGCCGAACTGGAATATGCCGGGTTAGAATTTAATCCCGTCACAGTCAGAATAGATACGGCGACTAAAGATTTAAGAAATGTTCTTTTGCTTAATTTCATTGTTCTGTCCCTCTCAATATTGTTTTTCGTTTATCAATGGACCACAAGCATTGATAGTGAATTGCTACGGTAAGCACGGTTATATTAGTGACCTTAACCGGCAAAAAACTCGATCTGGATCACAATCTAAAATCATAGCCGAATAATCCATGTTTTTAGCAAAATTAACTTACCCTATTTGACGAAAACTTTATTGAGACCGATTATTTCTACCGCCTTCTTTTTAAGCAAAAAGATGATTGCCTCACGACGCTCCGTTTGAAACGAAAAGTGCGGTCGTTTTTAACGACGTTTTTTTTCATGATTGCCGTCGCAAAGCAACAAAACACACAATCATTAATTTCTTTCATGAATTTTAAGAAAATTATTAATTTGCATAATAACCCCGCTTCCGTCATTCTAACCTGCGTACGGACGTTTAGCCGTCTAAATCAAACACATTGAGGAATTATTATGACAACATTTCATTTATCCGGCTTCCCGCGCATCGGCGCAAAACGTGAACTTAAATTTGCGCAAGAACGTTATTGGCGCGGTGAAATCGCCGAACGGGATTTATTAGACATCGCCAAAGCCTTGCGCGAAATCAACTGGAAACACCAAGCGGCGGCAAATGCGGATTATGTGGCTGTGGCGGATTTCACGCTCTACGATCACATTTTAGACTTACAAGTGGCAACAGGATCCATTCCTGCACGTTTCGGTTTCGACAGCCAACATTTAACCCTTGACCAGTATTTCCAACTGGCGCGCGGCAACAAAGACCAGTTTGCTATTGAAATGACCAAATGGTTTGACACCAACTATCATTATCTCGTGCCTGAATTCCACGCGGATACCCAATTCAAAGCCAACCCGGCACATTACGTGCAACAAATTCGCGAGGCCAAAGCCCTTGGCTTGAAGGTCAAACCCACCATTGTCGGTCCGTTAACCTTCTTGTGGTTAGGCAAAGAAAAAGGCTCGGCATTTAATCGCTTTGATTTATTAAATAAACTCGTTCCGGTTTATGTGGAAATCTTAAACGCATTGGCGGCAGAAGGCGTGGATTATATTCAAATTGACGAACCTGCCTTAACCGTCGATTTGCCGGCACAATGGGTTGCGGCTTATAAAGACGTGTACGCCACATTAAGCACACAAGTGAACGCAAAATTACTGTTAGCCGCTTATTTCGGTTCTGTTGCCGAACACGCAGCGTTATTAAAAGCCTTGCCGGTTGCGGGCTTACACATTGACTTAGTGCGAGCGCCCGAACAACTTGCCGCCTTTGCGGATTACCACAAAATTTTGTCTGCAGGCGTGATTGATGGCCGTAATATTTGGCGTGCGAACCTGAACCAAGTGTTGGACGTAGTAGAACCGTTAAAAGCCAAACTGGGCGAGCGTTTGTGGATTGCACCAAGCTGTTCTCTGCTTCACACGCCTTACGATTTATCCGTGGAAACCCGATTGCAGGCAAACAAACCGGAGCTTTACAACTGGCTCGCTTTCTGTTTGCAAAAAATCCGGGAATTAGACGTCATTAAGACCGCGCTTGAGCAAGGCAGAAGCGCCGTACAAGCGGAACTCGACGCCAGCCAGGCTGCCGCCGATGCCCGTGCAACTTCAAAAGATATTCATCGTCCTGAGGTAGCTGAACGTTTAGCGAATTTGCCGACAGGCGCGGATCAACGCAAATCCCCGTTTGCGGAACGCATCAAATTACAAAATGCATGGTTAAAACTGCCGTTGCTTCCAACAACAAACATTGGTTCTTTTCCGCAAACCACTGAAATTCGCCACGCGCGGGCCGCTTTCAAAAAAGGCACATTGTCCCTTGCGGATTATGAAGCGGCGATGAAAAAAGAAATCGAATTGGTCGTGCGTGAGCAAGAAAAATTGGATTTAGACGTGCTGGTTCACGGCGAAGCGGAACGTAACGACATGGTGGAATATTTCGGCGAATTATTGGACGGATTTGCCTTCACCAAATTCGGTTGGGTGCAAAGCTACGGCTCCCGCTGCGTGAAACCACCGATCATTTATGGCGATGTGGTACGCCCTGAGCCAATGACGGTACGCTGGTCACAATATGCCCAAAGCTTAACGAAAAAAGTGATGAAAGGCATGCTAACCGGTCCGGTCACGATTTTGCAATGGTCTTTCGTACGCAACGATATTCCGCGTTCAACCGTATGTAAACAAATCGCCGTGGCACTTTCCGATGAAGTATCGGATTTGGAAAAAGCCGGCATTAAAGTGATTCAAATCGACGAACCGGCAATTCGCGAAGGCTTACCGCTCAAACGTGCCGATTGGGACGCTTATTTACAATGGGCAGGCGAAGCATTCCGTTTAAGTTCAATGGGTTGTCAAGATGACACGCAAATTCATACGCATATGTGTTATTCCGAATTCAACGACATTTTACCGGCCATTGCAGGCTTAGATGCGGATGTGATTACGATTGAAACCTCCCGTTCCGACATGGAATTATTAACGGCGTTCGGCGATTTCAAATATCCGAACGACATCGGCCCGGGCGTGTACGACATCCACAGCCCGCGCGTTCCAACCGCCGCCGAAATCGAACACTTGCTGCGCAAAGCGCTCCAAGTGGTACCGAAAGAACGTTTATGGGTCAACCCGGACTGCGGTTTAAAAACCCGCGGCTGGAAAGAAACCCTCGAACAACTGAAAGTCATGGTTGACGTCACGAAAAAATTACGCGCCGAGTTAATATAAATTGCTACGATAATGCGGTGATTGAAAGTTTTTTGCGATTTTGAAAGCGGAATGTTTTTATCACCGACATTATTCGTCGATAGCCGAATTACAGGCCGGTACGAATATTTGGCGTATTCAAGAACGGATTTAAAAAATCTGAGCCCTGCCAATACAGAGCTCAGTATTTAACTAACCCATCTAACTTTTGGAGAGCTAAAAGTGCGGTCAAATTTTTCAACGTTTTTTGAAACGGAATTAGCGAACCAATTCAACCGCTTCACGCACCAAACGCCCGATTTCGGCCCAGTTCTTCGCCTTGATTAATCCTTTGTCCACAAACCACGAACCGCCGCAAGCCACCACATTCGGAACGGCTAAATACGCGTTGATATTCGCTGGCGAAATCCCGCCGGTCGGCATAATCTGTAAATCGCCGTAAGGTCCCAGCAGCGCTTTTATCATTTTCACCCCGCCGCTGGCTTCCGCCGGGAAGAATTTGACGGTCGTTATTCCCAGTTCCAGCGCCGCTTCAATCGCCGTCGGGTTATTGACCCCCGGGATGATGGGTACATCCAAATCCCGGCAGAGTTTGACGATATTCGGGTTAAAACCCGGGGTGACAATGCAATCCGCTCCGGCGTTTTTCGCCGCCACCACTTGCGCCGGCGTTAATACCGTACCCGCCGCAATTAACACATCGGGAAAATGCCGGCGGGCTAAACCTATGGCTTCTTCTCCCGCCGCCGAACGAAAGGTGATTTCCGCCACGGGCAAGCCGTTGTCAATCAAGGTTTGAACCAAGGGAATAATGTCCTGCGCGTCGTCCACCGCAATCACCGGCACGACTTTCAATTGTCCGAGTTTTTCGATAATTTCTGTGTCAGTCATAATCTGTCCTTAATTAAATGTCCGGCGTAAATGCTCGGTGGCGGATTTGTCGATAATCGCACCTTTGTGCCGAATCACAATGCCCGCCAATTGATTGCCTTGTCGGCAGCAATCGGTTAAAGGTTTACCTTGCAAATATCCGTTTAAAAAACCGGCATTAAAGGCATCGCCCGCCGAAGTGGTGTCCACTACGTTTTCGACGGGCGTCGTCGGCACAAAAGTGCATTCGCCTTGTTCACAGACCGTCGCCCCAAGACTGCCCCGTTTTACGATGATTTTCGGAATACCGAATGCGGATAAACGGGCGATAGTCGCTTGTTCATCCTTATCCGCCCACAGCATTTCTTCGTCGTCAAAAGTCACTAAGGCCACATCTACCAACGGCAATAAGGCCTGGTAACAGTTTCGGGCTTGTGTAAGGCTGTCCCACAGTTTCGGCCGGAAGTTGCTGTCGAAGGCAATTTCCACGCCGGATTGTTTCAATTTCCGCAGTTGCTCAATCAGTAAAGTGCGGTCGGTTTCCGGCAGGATTGCCAGGCTGATTCCGCTGAGATAAATCATATCCGCTTGCTTCAACGCCGATAAAACCCGCGAATAATCAGGATGTTGCAGCAAATAACGGGCGGCGGATTGGTTGCGCCAATACAGGAACGTGCGTTCCCCTTGTTTATCCAGTTGGATTAAATATAAACCCGCCGAGCGGTTTTTGTCGCGCAGCACGCAATCCGTGTTGATACCGTCCGCCTGCCAGCGTTCCAGCATGCCCTGACTGAGTTTGTCCGTGCCTAAGGCGGAGATATAACTGACTTCAATCTGCTCCGGCAAGCTGACGCGAGCCGCATAGGTCGCCGTATTCAGCGTATCGCCGCCGTAAGTCTGGCGCATATCGCCAAAGGGCTCACCGTTCAGTTCAATCATACATTCACCGACTAGGGCTAGGTGTTTCATGGTTAACCTCTTCTATTGAAATACTGGCTATATTCTTGTTCAAAACTATCCTTATCTAATTCATATTGATATAAATGTCGCTCAATACACTGGGTTGCCGCATCTTTATTCTGATCATGGATAGCTTTCAATAAAGTTTTATGTTCTTCAAGTGTTTTTATTGACGGTTTTTTCTTAAAGATAGAAGTTCTAGCTCGGTCAAAATGAATATTCAATCCCTTCATTAACGCATAAATTCGATCTTTATTAGTAATTTTGAAAAATAATTGATGAAATTCATTATCCAGCTCTAAAAATTTTTCATAATTACCTTGATTCAGATAAAATTCCTGCAAACTGACACTTTCATCTAAAATGTGAAGCTCCTTTTGATACAAATCTTCACATAAGAGTGAAATCACTTCTTTCTCTAAGGTTTTTCGTAAAAAACGAGCTTCTTCAACGAGGTCGGGATCAATTAACGAAATAAACGTTCCTTTTTGTGGCTGTATGGTAACAGCTCCATTTCTAGCAAGATCAATTAATGCTTCTCTCACGGGAGTTCGGCTAATACCCAATAAATTGGCTAATTCTATTTCACTGACTTTGCTTCCGGGAACTAACTCCATGTTGACAATCATTTCTCTGATTACGCGGTATGCATAATCCCGAGAGGATTCTCGAAGCTTTGACTCTATCATTTTACTACCCTAATTTACATACTTATGTAAGCCAGTTCTTACTGCCCCCACGCCTACCAATAACTCGTTGAAATATTGTTCAACTCTGCCTGCTAAGCCGACTTCATACAGATCCACACCGAAAATGCTTTTATCCGATAAAATCGGTTTTAAGGTTGCAGATGATACTACACTTCCCAACGTTATATTAGCGAGTTTTGCTTTTAATTCGGCTAAACGCGGATCCGGGCTGTTTTCAAAAGGCTGACCTTCGTCATTAACCCCCAATAAATAGCGTAACCAACCTGCAAAAATCAAAGGTATCGCCACCAGGCTATCCGTTGATTTACCGGCTTTCACATAGGATTTAATCGTTTCGCCGAAGCGAATAGCCAGTTTTTGCGATGTATCCGTCGCAATACGCTGCGGTGTATCCGGAATAAAATCGTTGGAAAAACGAATATTAATAACTTCATCAAGAAACTGTTTCGGATTGATTAATTTCGGATCGGTCACAACCGGTAAACCTTCTTGGTACCCTAATTTCCGAATTAACGCCAATAAGTCCGCATCTTGTACTTCGGTGGAAATTTTGGTGAATCCGAGCAAGCAACCGAAAATTGCCAAACCGGTATGTAACGGATTAAGGCAAGTGGTTACTTTCATAGTTTCGATTTTATTGACAGTATCGCGATCAGCGAAAATCACCCCGACTTTTTCCAACTTCGGACGCCCATTCGGAAAGTTATCTTCTACGGCAAGATATTCTAACTCTTCCGCATTAACAAAGGGTGCGACGTAGGTATTTTTCGACGTCACAACCGGTGCCAGATTTTCAATACCGTCGTTTTGTAATTGTTGTTGAACTTCGGCATCGGGACGCGGCGTAATTTTATCAATCATCGACCAAGGGAAGCTGATTTTATCCGAATTCAAATAATCTAAAAAATCTTGTGATAAATGACCGCACTTTTTCCATTGTTCGGCAAATTCCAAAATCACTTTTTGCAGCTTTTCACCGTTTTTAGACATATTATCCATGCTTACTACCGCCAAGGGTAACGCGCCGGCAACAAAACGTTCATGCAACAGCGAGACAATCTTACCGATATAACTTTGCGGTTTTGCCGGTCCCTGTTCAAAATCCGCTTTCACCGCAGGATAATATTTACCGTCCAACCCTTTGATTAAATAGCCTTTTTCCGTAATCGTTAAGCTAACCATCTGCAGTGAC
Organism: Exercitatus varius; assembly: GCF_029577735.1. Lineage (NCBI taxonomy): Bacteria > Pseudomonadati > Pseudomonadota > Gammaproteobacteria > Pasteurellales > Pasteurellaceae > Exercitatus > Exercitatus varius. The sequence goes on from NZ_JARQTO010000008.1 coordinate 28,014, forward strand.
GGTGACAGGAAAATCTCTTTCAACCGGTTGAAATCCTGTGTAAAAGCCGGATCCATGCGCAAACTTTCTACAATACTGGCAACCACGATTTTATCGACCGAATGGTCATTTTTTAACTTGGCAAACACGGAAAGATTATCAAACGGCTGATAGGCTTTCTCAATAATTTCATAATCAAACCCTTCTGCGACGATAATCCCTTGTTGCGCATCACCCTGATTCAACAAACGTTGTTGCAAATTGGCTAAAAAGGCGCGGAAAATATTGCCGGCTCCCAAATGAAGCCAAACCGGTTGTTGTTTTGTGTTACTTACCACATCGGAAATGTTGAATTGGGGTAATTGGTACCCCTTTTCCTGCCATTCTTTTGAATTTAAAGCGTTATATGAGAGTTTCATTATTTGCGTCCTTTTTCGTATGCGTCCCAAAGCCCTTCGACATACATAATACCTAAAGCACGGTCATATAAACCGTAACCCGGGCGGCATTTTTCATCCCAAATGTGACGTCCGTGATCCGGGCGCCAATACCCGTCAAAACCCACTTCATGATAAGCTTTCACAATTTCCGCAATATCTAAGGAACCGTCACGGGTTAAATGAGAGGTTTCATAGAAATCCCCATTATCAAACACTTTGATGTTACGAATATGGGCAAACGGAATACGTTTATGGAAAGTGCGGATCATTTGTGGCAAATCATTTTCCAGATTCGGACCTAAGGCACCGGAACATAAGGTAATGCCGTTTGCCGGACTGTCTACCATATCCACGATTTTCTGGAAATCCTCATGACATTTCACGATGCGAGGCAAACCGAATACGGAGAACGGCGGATCGTCCGGATGAATTGCCATACGAATCCCCGCTTCTTCTGCGACCGGAATAATTTGTTCTAAGAAATATTTTAAGTTTTCTCTTAATTTGTCTTCCGTCATGTCTTTATAAAGATCGAACAATTTATCCAAATGTTTCAACCGATCAGGTTCCCAGCCCGGTAAGGTGAGATCTTTGGAATTTTCCATAAATTGTTTCACTAATATTTTCGGATCAATACCGTCGATACGGGCGTGTTCATAGAAAAGTGCGGTCGAACCATCGTCCGCTTCTTTAAATAAATCCGTACGGATCCAGTCGAACACCGGCATAAAGTTGTAACACACGACTTTTACGCCGTATTTACCCAAACTGCGCAAGGTAATTTTGTAATTTTCAATATAAACGTCACGATCCGGTGAACCCAACTTGATACTTTCGTGAATGTTAACGCTTTCCACCACATCAATGCTTAATCCGTAAGGTTCAACCTGAGATTTCACTTCGGCGATACGTTCTTCCGGCCAAACTTCACCGGCGGGAATATCGTGTAATGCCCACACTACACCCGTCATACTTGGAATTTGTTTAATATGCGCCAATGGAATTGTATCGTTACCTAAACCATACCATCTAAATGTTGTTTTCATAAAATTAATCCTTTTTTAACCGCACTTTATTACCATTCAAGTAATACTTTGCACACTGTATTTTTTTCGTTTTTGATTACATCAAAGGCTTTTGCAATATCTTCAAACTTATACGTATGCGTAATCATTTTTTCCGGCGTGACTTTATGTTCTTCAAATAAACGAATCACTTCCGGGAAGCGTTTGTTGTTTAAACGGGTACCGAAGACATTAATGCCTTTTTTGGTAAATGCGACCTGCGGAATTTCTGACGGTGTGCCGCCGGTTCCCAACACCACAAAACGACCGGACGGAGCAACAATATCCAACGCGTCAAGAATACTTTGCGGAGAACAAACGGCATCCACCACCACATGCGCGCCTTCGTCATCGGTAAACTCGCTGACCGCTTGGCGCATGTCAACATCTTTCACGTTAATCGCTTTGGTAGCACCCATCTCACGCGCTAATTGCAGGCGTTCTTCGAAAATATCGGTAATCAGCACTTCCGCACCACGAGCACGCGCCACCTGCATCACCGCCAAACCGGCAGGTCCGGAACCGAATACCACGACTTTATCGCCGGCAGCAATAGATGCTCGGGTATTAATTTCCACGCCGACGGCATAAGGTTCGATTAAACAAGCGGTTTTACGCGGAATTTTATCGGTATCAACCAAATAAACATTATCTGCTCTGGTTTTTGCATATTCAGCAAATCCGCCTTGTGAATGAACGCCTGTAACCTGCAAATTTTTACACACATTATGATGACCCGTGCGGCAGGCATAACAATGCCCACAACTGTTAACAATATCGCTCACTACATAATCACCGACTTTAACATGCATCACGGCTTTGCCTGTTTCCACCACGGTTCCCACGAATTCGTGACCGATAATAGCAGGATATTTGGCAAGGGAATTACCGCCGGTATAAATTCCGATATCCGAACCGCAGATTCCACCGAAAGCCACTTTAATAATCACATCATCGTCTTTTGTTACAGTAGGAGCCGGCACATCGGCAACGGTTAATTCAAAAGGTTTAGAAACACTTATTGCTTTCATTTTATTAATCCTTATTTAGTAAAAAATTCGAGTGGCACTAGAAATGTACTCGGAAATATGATTAACATAATAATTACTAAGATAATCGCAAGTAAGAAAGGCCATATTTTACGTACGATGCGTTCTATATTGATTTTGCCTGTACTGGCGGCAACATTTAATACAGTCCCCACTGGTGGCGTTAACAAGCCGAAGACACAGGTAATAATAAAGACCACACCGAAATAGACCGGATTAATCCCCGCCTGTTTCACAGCTGGCATTAACACCGGTGTTAAAATCAGAATAGTCGGTACTACGTCCATTGATGTCCCGACCAGTAGTACCAAACCGGCAATTACCAGCATTAATAAAATCGATGAACCGATAAACGGATGAAGTAAATCCGTTACAATGCGCGGAATGTTACCGATGGTCATTAACCAAGAAGATACCATTGCAGCAGCGGCAAGGAACATAATTGCCGCACTGGCTTTAGCAGAAGAAATGAAACACTCTTTAATGGATTGGAACGTTAATTCACGATATACAAGTAAGCCGATAACTAGTGCGTAAACAACAGCCACAACCCCTGCTTCAGTCGGTGTAAAAATACCACTACGCAGACCGAGTAATAGACCTACAGGCATCAGAATGGCCCAAACCGCTTCACGAGTTGCTCGCACAACTTCTCTAAATGATCTTTTCGGTAACGGTACGGCAGAATCTTTTCGGGAAACAATAGCCCAAATGACACAAAGGATAAGAGTGATATAAACTGCGGGAGCAATGCCACCCATAAACAAATCTGTCACAGATACACCAGCTGTAACACCAAAGATGATCATCGGTACAGATGGAGGCATTATCGGCGATAAAATATTACCTGCAGCAATTAATGCGGTGGCACGATCACGGTTATAACCGATAGTTGCCATCATCGGAATTAAAATCGCCCCCAAAGCGGCAGTAGACGCCACCGCACTTCCCACCAAACTAGCGAACAACAGAATGGCGACAATCGCTACATAACCCAAACCGCCACGAATATGTCCTACAAGTGCGGTCGCCGCATCAACAATTTTATTAGTTAACCCACCACGATTCATTAAGTCGCCGGCCACTACGAAAAACGGAATTGCCATCATAGAGAAGCTATCGGCTCCGTTAAATAGGTTTTGCGATAAAATCTGTGAATTAAAACCACCGAGATAAAACATCAGCATCATGCCTGAAAACAGCAATGAGAATGCGATCGGCACGCCGATAATAATGCCGCCTACGAGGCTGGCTAAGAAAATAAGAATGGTCATATTTTTCTCCTAATCTGAATCTGATTCACTCATTAATGCGGCTTGGTGAACAGATTTAGGATTTCTAATCACATCAATAATATTCAGTAACGCAATTAAAATAATTGCTGCGCCTGTCAATAACCCGATTCCGTACACAACAGATAAAGGCAAACCCGTTGCTGCCGCTTTCGCCGTATGAGATTGAATCACCATGGCAAGGCTGCCTTTAAACAAGATAGCCATAACCACAATAATGATGAACCGTCCCAGAACGAAAAGCAGCCATTTCAATTTTTCCGGTGCTTTTTTAATGAACGTATCTACCCCTAAGTGGGCATTTTCCTTCATCGCCACAATCGCGCCGAGATAAATCACGTAAACAAAGACATATCTCGATACTTCTTCTGACCAGACCAAACCGGAATTGAAAAAGAATCGAAGTATGACGTTAAAAAACACAAGGGCAATCATTACGGCGAGCATCACGCCTAGCAATATTTGAATGCCGTTGAACAATTTATCGATAAAAGTTTTCATACTTCAATACTCCGTCTGATGGTTATTGAGCATCTCTCACTTTATTGACTAAAGCTTCCGCCCAATCGTATTTTTTATACAGATCGTCATAAAGCGGCTGCATTTTTTCCACTAACACTTTTTTGTCCGCTTCCGTCGGAACGATAATTGTGCCGCCTTTTTCCTGCACTAATTTTTTATCTGCGTCGATACTTTCCTGATAAAGATCCCAGCTTTTATCCGAAGTCGCTTTCGCCGCTTCATTAAAAATGGTTTTCTCTTCATCACTTAAGCCATTCCAGAAATTAGCGTTCGCTAATAATTCCAAAGAAGAAACCATATGATTGGTTTCATAGATATTTTTGTTAACGGAATAAAAACCTTGTTGAACAAAAGTAGATAAAGGATTGTCCTGACCGTCTACTACACCTTGTTCAAGAGCAGTGAATACTTCCCCTAATCCCATAATCGCTACATTCGCACCTAACAATTCCGCTACTTTGACGTGAATAGGGTTATTCGGCATCCGCATTTTCTGTCCTTTAAATTGTTCCGGATTCGATAACGGCTTACTGGAAGAAAAGACACGAGCACCATTCGGCATCCAAGCTAAAAATTTAATAGGTTGTGATTCTTCAAAACTACTGGCAATTTCCTGACCGATATCGCCTTGATAAATCTTACGGGCATGCGCCACGTCCCGGAATAAAAACGGAAAATCCGGTACGGACATTTTCGGTACTTCGGACCACATAACTGTCCCTAACACAGACATATCCACAATGCCTTGACGGGTATAGTCAAAGGATTGTTTTTCATCGCCTAATTGTCCGGAATCATAAATATCGATTTGATATTTACCATTGGTTTTACTTTCAATCATAGGTTTAAAAACTTCTTTTAACGCAATGGTCGAAGGGTGGGTTGGGGCAACAACAGAAGAAACTTTCACAATTTTAACTGATGAACTGCCACCTTTGTCGTCGCAGGCAGAAAGTGAAAACAGCACCACACTCGCTAATAATGTTTTCAAGAAGGTTCTTTTTTTCATAGTCACGTTCCTTTTCATGTTTAAACATTCTAGTATACAAGTATTACATGCAAACATATTAACAAAAAAAAGTTTGTGAAAACGTGAGCGTGATCACAAACTTTGAAATTTATACTAATTTATTTGAAATAACTGTTTGCGTTGTTATAACAGATATCTTTAACCATATTGCCGAGTAGGTTCATATCGTTCGGCGCTTCGCCGTTAACCACCCATTTACCGATCATTTCACAAAGAATGCGACGAAAATATTCGTGACGGGTATAAGACAGGAAGCTGCGCGAATCCGTTAGCATACCGACAAATTGGCTTAATAATCCCAATTGAGAAAGCTGTTGTAACTGGCGTTTCATGCCGTCTTTCTGATCATTAAACCACCAACCCGAACCGAACTGAATTTTGCCCGCAATCCCTCCGGTTTGGAAATTGCCAATCATGGTGGCAATCATTTCATTATCGCGAGGATTTAAGCAATACAAAATTGTTTTCGGCAATTCGTTGTTTTGATCCATAGAATCCAATAATCGCGCAAGCGGTTCCGCAAAAGTGCGGTCGGCTATGGAATCGAATCCCGCATCCGCGCCGAGCAATTTGAACATTCGCGTGTTGTTATTACGCAATGCGCCGATATGCATTTGCATAACCCAGTTGCGTTTGCAATATTCTTGAGCAAACCAAACGAAAAGTGCGGTCGAATATTGACTAATTTCCAGTTCGGTCAGCGGGCGTTCATTGCGGCGTAATTGCAAAATGCGATCCAGTTCTTTTTCGTCGGGAACGGGAGCGAAGCGCACGATTTCTATACCGTGATCGGCGGATTTGCAACCGTGTTGATCAAAATGTTCCAAGCGTTTCCATAACGCTTTTTTCAAACTGTTAAAACTGCGAATTTCCGTATCGGAAACCTGTTCCAGCCGATTGATGTAATCATTAAATTGGTCTAATTCGATTTTAACCGCTTTGTCCGGACGCCAGCTCGGCGCAACCTCAATATCGAAAGTGGTGTCTTCTTGAAGCGCTTTGTGATATTCAAGGCTGTCGATAGGATCGTCCGTCGTTCCGGAAAATTTGACATTCATCCGTTTCATAATACCGCGGGCGGAAAATTCGGGTTGCCGTAATAATTCGTTACATTCTTGCCAAATTTTGCCCGCACTTTGCGGATTAAATAAGGTATTCGTGATCCCGAAAGGACGGCGAAGCTCCAGATGGGTCCAGTGGTAAATCGGATTACCGATACAAAGCGGTACGGTTTTTGCCCAGACCAGGTATTTTTCATAAGCGGAAGCATTACCCGTAATCAGGTTCTCGTCAAACCCCGCCGAACGCATGGCGCGCCATTTATAATGGTCGCCGGCTAACCAGATTTCGGTCAAATCTTTGAATTGTCGATTCTCCGCAATTTCTTTCGGCGGTAAATGGCAGTGATAATCGAAAATAGGCTGATCTTTCGCATAGTCGTGATAGAGCGTGCGCGCCACATCATTGGACAGCAAAAAATCCTCATCCATAAATTGTTTCACGGGGAACTCCTTAAACGCCGCTGTAAGCGGAAAAACCGCCGTCAATCGGTAATATGACGCCGTTGATAAAACTGGCGTATTCTTCATCCATTAAAAACAGAATGCCGCCCATTAATTCACTGGCTTCACCAAAACGTCCCATCGGCGTATTGGTGAGAATTTTATGCGCACGCGCAGTTGGTTTTCCTTCGGCGTCAAATAATAATGCGCGATTCTGGTTACTCACTAAAAATCCCGGCGCAATGGCATTACAACGAATTCCCACATGAGAAAAGTGAACGGCAAGCCATTGAGTAAAATTGCTGATCGCGGCTTTAGCGCCGGAATAAGCAGGAATTTTGGTTAACGGTGTGTAAGCATTCATGCTGGAAATATTAATAATATTTGCTCCCTTTTTGCCCACCATATCTTTGGCAAATACCTGTATCGGCAGCAAGGTACCTAAATAATTTAAATTAAACACAAACTCAATACCGGCTTTATCCAGATCAAAGAACGACTTGGTCGCTGGCGGCAAATCCAATTCATGAAATTCATTATCTGTCGTGGCTTTCGGATTATTGCCGCCGGCGCCGTTAATCAGAATATCGCAGGTTCCGAAATCGGCGGCGATGGCATCGCGGGTTTGTTTAATACTGTCTAATTCCAATACGTTTGTTTTATAGGCTTTTGCAATATATCCCTGCGCGCTGATTTCAGCGGCAAATTTTTGTGCCGATTCAAGGTTAATATCGAGTAACGCCACTTTCGCACCGGTTTTGGCAATTTCTTTCGCAAAATAAGCGCAAAGCACGCCGCCGGCTCCCGTAATAACTACCACTTTATCTTTAAAATTATGATTTTTTGCCAATGTCATATCGTCTTTCTCCATAATTTAAAATTAAAGGGCATGATAATCATGCCCTAATAACTCATGATTATCGCGCTTCATCAATTTTTTGTACCATCGGGCCGATAACCGGATCCGAAAGCGCTTTATCATGCATAGGTTTTACCGCATCGACAAAGGGTTGTTTATCCACTTTAACGAACTCGACTCCCATCGTATCTTTTGCTTTTTGAATTTCTTCCTGAGTAGCTTTAGCCCAAAGATCCTTATGAGTCATCATGGAATGATCCGCCGCTTCTTTCACAATTTTTTGCTGTTCCGGCGTTAATTTGGCCCAGGATTTCTCGCTGATTAGCAGAACATCAGGAATAATCGTGTGCTCATCTTCACTATAAAACTTCGCCACCTCGCCATGACGCATTAATGTTAAAGCGGTCGGATTGTTTTCCGCCGCATCTACGACACCTTGCTGAAGGGCGGTATAAAGTTCGCCAAACGCTAACGGAGTTGCTGATGCACCCATTAATTTCATCATTTCCAACGCACTTGGGCTTGGTTGTACCCGAACTTTTAAGCCTTTTAAATCCGCCGGAGTTTTAATTGGTTTTTTCGCATAAAAACTGCGAGAACCCGCATCATAATAAGTTAAACCGATAAATCCCTTGCCTTTTGTGGAATCTAAAATTTTTCCGCCGATTTCAGGATCCTGTAATACTTTGTAATAATGCGCGCTATCTTTGAATAAATACGGAACATTAAACGCACCGTAAAGCGGTTGGAATGCTTCCAATTCACTTGCATTTGATTTCGCCATATCAAGAGAACCCGACTGGATCAATTCCATGGATTCACGTTGATTGCCCAATTGACTGTTTGGATAAATGCGAATGACCACTTCACCATCCGTCGCCTTTTTAACTTCATCCGCCATAGCCTGCATAGAAATATGTACCGGGTGCGTTTTATCATTATTATGACTAAGTTTAAGTGTTGTTTTTGCCGTAACAGAAAAGGACATCGTTGCGACGAGCAAGCCGCCAAGAGCTAAGGTAATTGCATGTTTCTTAATTAACATAAAATGTTCTCCGTTCGAAAAAGATTCAAAATCTTAGCAATGATATAGCTCACAACTCCATTGCCGCAAAAGATATTAGACCAAAACAACAAACCGCTCTACCAAATTTATTTAAATTTGTGATACACATCACAAATTGAATAAAATTCATAAAAAAACAGTACATTTCAGCAGCTATTACCTGTATATTTGGTTTACCAATTTATCATAAATAAACTTTTCATAAGACATTTGGTTTGACTCTTCATTGATATTGTTAAGGAGACTATATGACAACGTTCATATCTTTACTTAACCGAATACTCGCAACTTTTTGCGTCGTATTATGTATAGGTCTTGTCATTTCCGTAGTTTGGCAAGTGTTTTCTCGTTATATTTTGAATGCGCCAAGTGCATTTACCGATGAAACGGCCCGTTTCTTATTTATTTGGGTCGGACTGGTCGGTGCCGCTTACGGTTTAGGAAAAAAGAAACATTTGGCTATCGATTTATTATTAATGAAATTTGAAACGTCCCCTAAAAAACAGGCGTTACTCCGGTTCATTATTAATTCGGTTAGTATCTTCTTTGTTGTTGTCATTATGTGTTACGGCGGCATGAAACTCGTTTTAGATACAATAGAGGCCGGGCAAATTTCTCCCGTATTGGGAATTCAAATGGGGTTGGTTTATCTCGCGCTTCCCGTCAGCGGTTTTTTTATGTTGATTTTCTTAGCAAGAGATTTAATTGCTGATATCCGTCAACTTTCCGGTCAGAATTAAAGGAGCCTCATATGGAATGGACAACAATTCTCACATTAGCGGGGAGTTTCTTCTTTTTTCTTGCTATTGGTGTACCAATTTCTTTCGCTATCGGCGTATCATCATTTTTAACTATTTTGCTCGCTCTACCTGTGGAATCGGCAATTGCGGTAATCTCGCAAAAAATGGCGTCCGGTTTAGATAGCTTCTCACTGCTTGCGATTCCGTTTTTCATTTTGGCGGGTAATATTATGAATCGCGGCGGAATTGCGTTACGTTTAATTGAATTTGCAAAAGTTCTCGGTGGTCGTTTACCGGGTTCTCTGGCACATGTGAACGTGCTTGCGAATATGATGTTTGGTTCTATTTCCGGCTCAGCCGTTGCGGCGGCGGCAGCCGTGGGCGGAACAATGGCGCCGTTGCAAAAGAAAGAAGGTTATGATCCGGCATTTTCCGCAGCGGTTAACATCACTTCTTCACCGACCGGTTTATTAATTCCGCCAAGCAATACCTTCATTGTTTACTCATTGATTTCCGGCGGTACATCAATCGGCGCATTGTTTTTAGCAGGTTATATTCCCGGGATTTTAATGGGTTTAGGCATTATGCTTATCGCCTATTTTATTGCGAAGAAAAATAAATACCCGGTTTCGCCGAAACCGACTTTTAAAGAAGTCACGACCAAAACCCTTGACGCCTTACCAAGCTTAGGTCTCGTGATTGTGATTATCGGCGGTATCATCGCGGGTATTTTCACCGCAACCGAAGCTTCGGCGATTGCGGTAATTTATACCTTGATTCTTTCAATGTGTATTTACCGTGAAATCAGCCTGAAAGAATTGCCCTCAATCATTTTAGACGCAATGGTGACAACCTCTATCGTGTTGTTATTAATCGGTGCGTCAATGGGCATGTCCTGGGCAATGGCGAATGCGGATATTCCTTACACAATTAGTGATGCGTTGCTCAACATTTCAGACAACCCAATCGTCATCCTCTTGATTATCAATGTCATTTTACTCATCGTCGGTACCTTTATGGATATGACGCCTGCGTTATTGATTTTTACACCGATTTTCTTACCGATTGTGACGGAATTAGGCATGGATCCCGTGCATTTCGGCATCTTAATGACATTTAATTTATCCATTGGTATTTGTACGCCGCCCGTAGGCTCCACCTTATTCGTGGGCTGCTCGGTGGCGGGAGTGAAAATTGATAAAGTCATCAAACCGTTACTTCCGTTTTATGCCGTATTAATTTTAACGCTGTTTATTGTGACATTTGTGCCGCAATTAAGCTTGTGGTTGCCGCAAACATTACTCGGTTATTAAAGGACGGATTTAAATGAAAACATTAAAACAAGCGACGTTTTTAAAACAAGAAGGCAATCGCGTTGATATTCAATGCGAACGTGATTATGTGCTGCACCTTTACGTGTTGGAACAGGACGTCATTCGTGTCGCGTTTACTCAAAAAAACTCGTTCAAATTAGACCGCACTTGGGCGATTTCGCCGAATCGGGACGACGTGCCGTTTGAAGGTCGCCAACGTATTTCAACGGACGGTTTCTCTTTGCCAAGCTATCAATTCAAATCAGATGGCGATGTCATCGAGATAACGACGGAAAAATTAAAAGTCCGCATTCACCGGCCGCTCGCTCTCGAATGGCAATACAATAAAAACGGGCACTGGTTGCCGTTATTTCAGGAACGCAAGACCGGCGCCTATCAGTTTGGCGTGAGTAACCATAAAATCGCACATTTCATCACCCGCAGCCTTGATGAAAATTGCTACGGTTTAGGTGAAAAAGCCGGCGATTTAAATCGCAAAGGTCGTCGCTTTGAAATGCGCAATCTCGATGCCATGGGCTACAATGCGGAAAAAACCGATCCGCTTTATAAACACGTACCGTTTTATATTACGCGTAAAAACGATGTCAGCTACGGCATTTATTACGATAATCTCGCCCAATGCTGGTTTGATTTAGGCAACGAACTGGATAATTATCACATTGCTTATAAAAGTTATCGTGCGGAAGACGGGGACATGGACTACTACGTTATTCTCGGACCAACCACCCTGGAAGTCACCAAAAAATACACCGCACTAACCGGCGGTACGATCTTCGGTCCGCGCTGGGGGCTGGGTTATAGCGGTTCCACCATGAGTTATACGGATGCCGACGATGCGCAGGAGCAACTTAAAAAATTCGTGGATTTGTGCAAACGACATGACATCCCTTGTGATTCCTTCCAATTATCATCAGGTTACACCTCCATTAACGGCAAACGTTACGTGTTTAACTGGAACTACGATAAAATTCCGGAACCGTTGAAAATGTCCGCTCATTTCCGCCAAGCGGGCATGCATTTAGCGGCAAACATCAAACCTTGTATGCTGCAAGATCATCCCCGTTATAAGGAAGCGCAAAATCTAGGCTTATTTATTAAGGATTCCGAAAGTAATTTACCCGAGCGTTCGGTATTCTGGGATGACGAAGGCTCGCATCTGGACTTTACCAACCCGGCAACCATTCAATGGTGGAAAGATAACGTTAAAGAACAGCTTTTAGAACGCGGTATCGGATCCACATGGAACGACAATAACGAATATGAAATTTGGGATGATTATGCGAAATGCGTCGGTTTCGGGAAAGAAATTCCAATCAAATTAATTCGTGCGTTACATCCGCTATTAATGATGAAAGCCTCTTATGAAGCGCAAAAAGAGTTTGCGCCGAACGAACGTCCGTATCTGATTTCCCGTTCCGGTTGTTCGGGTATGAACCGTTACGTGCAAACCTGGTCGGGAGATAATCGTACAAACTGGACCACTCTGCGTTATAACATTCGTATGGGATTAGGCATGAGCTTATCGGGCTTATACAATGTCGGCCATGATGTGGGCGGTTTTTCAGGCGATAAACCGGAACCCGAATTATTCGTCCGTTGGGTTCAAAACGGAATTTTCCACCCGCGTTTTACCATCCATTCGTGGAATGATGACAAAACCGTAAACGAACCTTGGATGTACCCTGAAGTGACCAATATTATTCGTGATACGATCAAACTTCGTTATAAATTAATGCCTTATATCTACAACATTTTCTGGCTGTCACATAAAGAACTTGAGCCGATGTTGCGTCCAACCTTCTTGGATCACGAAAATGATGCCAATACTTATGCGGAAACGGACGATTACTTATTCGGTAAAGATTTGCTTATCGCTTCCGTGGTAGAAAAAGGACAACGTCAGCGTGAGGTTTACTTACCGCAAAATAATGCGGGTTGGTATGATTTTTACGGTCAAACTTATTACCAGGCGGGTCAGACAATTTATGTCGGCGCACCGTTGGAACGTATTCCATTATTTGTAAAAGCGGGCGCTGTGATTCCAATGTCCGGACGTATGGCTTACAGCAACCCGCAGGCGGATACAATCCGGGAACTTGCGATCTATCCGTTAAAACAAAGCGGTGAAATTCAAACGTCAATTTATGATGATGACGGTTTGACCTACGGATATAAAAATGGCGAATATCTGCAATTAAACATCACATTGCGCAGTACGCAAGAGGCGGTTTATCTGGATATTCAAAAACAAGGTCATTGGAAACCGGCTTATCAAGTAATAAAATTAACTTTGCCGACGAATGAAACGAGACAATTAATTGTTAATGGAACGGAATTTAAAAAAGGTACCGAATTAAGTTTAGCAGAAATCAAAGAGATTTAATTATGGCTGAAAATGCAGAATTACGCTCATATAAAAAAATTGGGTCAATATTGAAACAAGAACTAATTGATGGTCTTTACCGGATTGGTGACAGATTGCCGCCTGAGCGAGATCTTGCAGAAAAAATGAATGTTAGTCGCACGGTGGTTCGCGAAGCTATCATTATGCTTGAATTGGAAAATTTAGTGGAAGTGCGTAAAGGTTCGGGCGTATACGTTATCAACATGCCGCTGACTTCTGCGGAAAATCAGGATGAATCTTATGAAGATGTCGGCCCGTTTGAGCTTTTACAGGCAAGACAGTTATTAGAAAGCGGCATCGCGGAATTTGCCGCCATTCAAGCGACTCGCAACGATATTTTGAGATTGAAAGAAATCTTAAATAAAGAACGGATGAAATTAGCCGAAGACGACAAAGATTATACCGCCGATGAGGAATTTCACAGTGCGATCGCCGAAATCACACAAAACGAAATTCTGATTAAATTACAAAAGGATCTCTGGAAATATCGGGCCAAGTCATCCATGTGGCAAGGGTTACACGCCCATATTAGCGATCGGGAATACCGTAAATCCTGGCTTCAGGATCATCAGAATATTTTAAACGGCATCCAACGAAAAAACCCGGCACTCGCGAAAAAAGCAATGTGGCAGCACTTGGAAAACGTAAAACAAAAGTTATTCGAGTTATCCGACATTGAAGATCCGGACTTTGACGGCTTCCTGTTTAGCGTGAATCCTGTGGTGGTCGGCCTTTAACTAAATGATTAAGTAAGGAGTTTTTATGGAACAAACATGGCGTTGGTACGGACCGAACGATCCCGTCTCTTTAGCCGATATTCGTCAGGCGGGCGCAACCGGCATTGTGAATGCGCTGCATCACATTCCGAACGGACAAATCTGGACGGTGGAAGAAATCGAAAAACGCAAAGCGATTATCGAGGCCGCCGGCTTAACCTGGTCGGTGGTGGAAAGCGTACCGGTTCACGAAGAAATTAAAACCCAAACGGGCAACTACAAAACCTGGATTGAGAATTATAAGCAAACCTTACGCAATCTGGCGCAATGCGGCATTGATACCGTTTGTTACAACTTTATGCCGGTACTGGACTGGACCCGCACTGATCTGGCTTACGAATTGCCGGACGGCTCAAAAGCGCTGCGATTTGATCAAATCGCTTTTGCCGCATTCGAATTGCATATTTTAAAACGTCCCGGTGCAGAACAAATTTACACCGCAGAAGAACAAAAACAGGCTCAAGCGTATTTTGAAAAAATGTCGGATGCGGAAATTAAGCAATTGACCGACAACATTATCGCCGGTTTACCCGGTGCGGAAGAAGGCTACACCTTAGAGGAATTCCAAGGTCAACTGGATCGCTACAAAGATATTTCACCGGAAAAATTCCGCACCCACCTGGCTTATTTCCTCAATGAAATTATTCCCGTGGCACAGGAAGTCGGCATAAAAATGGCGGTTCACCCCGACGACCCTCCGCGGCCGATTTTAGGTTTACCGCGAATCGTTTCAACTATTGAAGATATGCAATGGTATGTAGATACCTGCGATTTACCGGCAAACGGATTCACTATGTGTACCGGCTCTTACGGCGTTCGGGCGGACAATGACTTAGTCAAAATGACCGAAAAATTCGGCGACCGCATTTATTTCGCGCATTTACGTTCTACCTGTCGCGAAGAAAATCCGTTAACCTTCCATGAAGCCTCGCATTTACAGGGCGACGTGGACATGTTTAATGTGGTAAAAGCCTTATTGACGGAAGAATACCGTCGCAAAGCAAACGGCGAAACTCGTTTAATCCCGATGCGGCCGGATCACGGTCATCAAATGCTTGATGATCTGAAGAAAAAAACCAATCCGGGTTATTCGGCAATCGGCCGTTTAAAAGGCTTGGCCGAGTTCCGCGGACTGGAAATGGCGCTGAAAAAAGTCTTTTTTGAAAAATAATCCGAAAAACCGCTGACCGCACAACAAAAGTGCGGTCAAATTTTTCAACGTTTTTTTATGCCCGACGTTTTTCGGGTTTGTAAAAACATGCCATTTTTTTCCCGCACTTTTTGCGGCGAGCAAAATCACTGGACGTTTAATTCCAAGCCGATTTCGATAAGATTTTTCTGTTCCAGTTTCAAATCCTGCCGAACCAGCGGATTGCGGGTTAGATAGGCGGGTTCAAATTCCAGCTGCCATAAAGTGCGGTCGGTTTTGAGCGAGATTTTTTCTGCGGTTTCCGTCGCCTGGCGGGATTTGTTCAGTAAAATCGCCAAACGCAGCAAACGAATCGCCGACAGCACGTCCAACGGCGTGTAGCGGGCGAATTGTCCGATTTCATCGCTGTGAAAAGCGTTTTGCTGATGGCGTACCAAGGTCGCCAACAAACGCTGCTGCTCCCGATCGAATCCCGGCAATTCCATATTGGCCAGAATATAGGCGGAATGGCGGTGCATATTTTTGTGATTAATCACAATGCCCACTTCGTGCAGTAACGCCGCCCAAAGAATGATTTCCTGCATTTCGTCGGCAAATTCCGAGGCTTGCCATTCATGGAACTGTTGCGCCAGCTGTACGACGGATTTACTCACCCGTTCCGCCTGCAAGCGGTCGATGTTAAATTGTTCCGCCAGTCCTTCCGCCGTGCGCTGGCGAATGTTCATCACCTGAAAATTCTGATCGAGGCCGTACATCACGCCTTCACGCAATGCGCCGTCGGAATAACGCATTTGCACGATATTGAAAGTGTCGAAAATGGTGCTCAGAATCGCCAGTCCGGGCACGAAAACATCGGCGCGTTCGTCATTTAAGCCCGCTATTTTTAATTCGTCAAAACGTTCGAATTTCAGCACGCGCTCAATCAAAAAATCCAGCCGTCCCGCCGTAATCACGCCGTCGGGATCGAGATTCGCCGCGATAACCTGATGAACGGTTTTAATGGTGCCGGAAGATCCCAATACATGCTGCCAACCCAAAGCCTGATAGCATTCCGCCAAATCCGCAATGCGCGCTAAAGCGGTGCGGCGCGCCCGTTCGAAGGCTTCGGGCGTGATTTCACCCTTCGGGAAAAAGTGCTTGGCAAAACTCACACAGCCCATATCGCGGCTGCGGGCGATAATCGGGGTAAAGTTGTCGCCGATAATCATTTCCGTAGAACCGCCGCCGATGTCGATCACGAATTTGCGTCCGCTTTCCGGTTGGGTATGCGAAACGCCGGCGTAAATCATATGCGCTTCGGTTTCGCCGGAAATAATGTTAATCGGGTAAGGAAAAACCGCTTTTGCCTGGCGTAAAAACTCGTCATTATTGACCGCACTTCGTAACGTGTAAGTGCCTACTACATTGACGTTTTCGGGTTTAAATCCCTGCAACCGTTCGCCGAATAACGCCAAACAATTCACGCCGCGGGTAATGGCTTCCTGATCGAGGATGCCGTTTTTGTCCAATCCTTTGGCAAGCTGCACTTTTTGTTTGAGACGGGATAAAATCTGAATGGAGCCGTTCACAATGCGCGCTATAATCATGTGAAAGCTGTTCGAGCCCAAATCGATAGCGGCAATTTCACGGATATGCCTGTCGTTTTCTAAGGAAAGTGCGGTCGCTTTTTTCATTAAATTTTCATAGTTCATGTTATTCCCTTAGAATTCAAACTGATATAACAAATCAAAGGCTTGGTTCACGCCCGAAACGGATTGCAGATAAAGTCGCGGTAATAGTCTATAACGTAATGTCACTTCCGCCAAGCCGTCAAATAATCCCACGCCGTATTTTATCTGTAAATCTTTGGTTAAATTGCCGCTGACCACGACTTTGGAGCTATCACCCACGCCGGCCGTACCAACGTTCAAATCGGAAATACCGAAAGTTTCGCCGATATTACCGACAACTTTGCCGCTTTTCGCCAATCCCATGCCCAATAACGCGGCGCCGATGGATCCGCCCGAACCGGCTTCCCCGCTGTTTTCCAGCGAACGACCGGTCAAAATGTAGGATAACGCTTGATCTTGCGGCATGCTCGGTTCGGAAAATACCGTCACTTCCGGCGCGTCCGCCAGGCCGATAACTTTAATTCCCGCGGTAATTTTACTATCTTCCATGGCTTCCGGATTACGAATGGCCTCAATGTTTAACATGGGTTGTGACGGTAATCCGGAAAAAGTGATTAAACCTTTGCGAATCAGCAAATCCTGCCCGAAAGACGCGTAACGTCCGCGTTTTAAATCAATACCGCCGTACAAACCCAGCGCGCCTTTCGCCTGCTTCACCACTAATAAACCTTCCAGCTGACTGTTCAATCCGTAAGCATTAATGTTTACATCGTCGCCGATATGAATTTTCAAATCGGAACGAATGGCCATGCCATCTTTGGTTTCGGCGGGAATATAGGTTAATTTGGCGCGCGAAGTTCTGTCGTCCAGAATCACTTCGTCGCTGCTGACGGAAACCGCGCTTTCCGGCAGACTTTCAATAGCAATGCGACCCCACGGAATATCTACTAAACCGGTGAGCTCCAACAAGGTCGGGCCGGCTTTCATTTCCACGTTCGGGCTAACTTTTAATTTCGCCATAGAAGGAATATTCAGATAAAAATTCTTTGCCTCGGCATGCACTCTGGTGCGCCAGTTTTCCAGGCTTGCCCAGTCGGCGTCGCCGTCCAAATCCAAACGACTTTCCGGCGTTTGAATATAGCCGTTTAAGGTGGAACGGTTGCCGTGGAATTGCAGAGCAAGTTCGCCGTTATTGACTCTAAACGGCATAGCATTCACCACCGCATTAATTCGGTTAATGCGAAAATCGCCGTTAAGCAGCGGCTTATCCAGATTGCCGGCAAATTTCAAATTGGCATTTACATCGCCGGACACATTTTCGCCATTAGATAACAGTTGATTCACCAAATTCAGATTCAAACGATGAATATTCAAATCGCCGCCCAATTTCCGCCCTAGCGCCACATCCTGAATAGCCAGATTGGCGGTCAGGCCGCCTTGATTTTGCAACTGAATATCCGATACGGCATTCAGATTGTTGTTTTCCATTTTGGCGGTCAGACTGAGTTTGGGAATGCCAAGCTTAAAGGTGCGGTAATCCAGCTTTTGCGCTACATTAATGTTATTGCCGTCCAGTTTCACGTCCAATTTCAGCGGTTTATCCGTAAACCACGCCACGTTGCCTTGACTGCGCAAATGCCCTTTCAGCATCTCATTTCCGGTTAATTTATTCACCAAGTTCAAATCGAGTTTCTTCAAATCAAAGGCGATATCACCGGTTTTGCCGGCGTTGAAAGCTTTCGGGAAGCACAATTCAATATCGGGATTTGTCCAGCAGTGAGCGGAAACATTAGCGTTAACCGCTTTGTTATCATAAGTCACATGTAACTGATTATTTTTGAATTCGCCCACCGGCGAGTGAATATCGGTCTGATGAATCACGCCTTTCCAAACCTGCGAAGTGCGGTCAAAATTTCCTGCTAAATCAAGATTCGCCGCCACCGGCTCGCCCTGCGAGTGCAAATGCAGTTCGTGATTTTTTTCATTGCCTTTGATAGTCAGTGTCGCATGATTTAACCGAACGCCATCACCGTAACGGAATCCGTCCAGCGCAATATCGGCATTGCCCTGCACCATCGGCTCGGAATTGATTTTACTTTTGACCTTAAGAGCGGCGAGATGTAAATCCTGAAACTGAATTTGTCCGCCGGTTAAATCCGCTTCTAAATCCGGCGCCGTCATTCGCCCGGTTAAAGCGACTTTACCGTTCAGAGAAGCGGAAAGATCCGGCACCAAACCGCGCAAATCCGGCGCGTTAATATCCAGTCTGAAATCGGATTTTTCGCTTAATATACCTTTAGCGGTAATCTTATTCTCACCGTAAGTGAGACGTAAATCCGATAAATTCAGCAATTCGCTTTGACTGGAGGTCAGTTTCCCCGTTAACGCAAGCGGGCGTTTG
The DNA here is from genome assembly GCF_029577735.1 of Exercitatus varius. Lineage (NCBI taxonomy): Bacteria > Pseudomonadati > Pseudomonadota > Gammaproteobacteria > Pasteurellales > Pasteurellaceae > Exercitatus > Exercitatus varius. The sequence goes on from NZ_JARQTO010000008.1 coordinate 47,232, forward strand.
CTAACCATACCGTTAATATCCAATTCAGGCACATTGATTCGCCAGTTTTCGCCGTTCACCTGACCGTCGGAGGACAGTTTGCCTGATAATACGGCAGGAAAGGATTTAACATAGTTTCCCACATTAATTTTGCTTAAATCCACCGCGCCTTGCCAGCTTACGCCGTCTTTCCAAGCGGCGTTACCGTTAGCATTCAGAGAACCGTCCAATGCGTTCAGTTGCAATTTTTCAATCGTCGCTTCATACAGTTTGCCGCTGCCGGCGAAATCCAAGCGAGTATGCGGCACACCCATGCCTTCCGCCTGCGCGCTGAGCGTGGCGCGATAATCCAGCAGATTGCCCGTCACATGTAAATTCACATGGCTGAGTTTTAGCGGGTCGGTCGCGCTGAACGGATATTGCGCGGCATCGCCGGTTAACTGTAAAGATAACGGCATTTTGTTTTTCGCCAACTCAACCTGACCGACCAAAGCGGCATTTAACCCGCCCGTGGTATTTAATGTCAGTGCGGTGACATTTTTAAGCGCGCCCGATAACGTCAGCTCCAAAGTACTTTTCGGCAAAAGGGTTTGTTTATCCGAAATTATCGGTTCCACATCGGAATGAATGCGGAAATCCACGGGCATTTCACCGTTTAATTGCATCTTGCCGCTACCGTTCAGCGTGCCCAGAGAACTGTTGACAGAAAAGGTTTGCAATGCCACATCGTAGCCTGTGGCATCCGCCTGGATACGCAGTTCGGGAATTCGGATATTTTGCGTGATTACGTCATCCTGGCGGGCTTCGTAAGACCAATCTTTGCCTTCAATATCCGTTATATGAATATCGAAAGGTAAAATAATTTCGTTTAGCTCGCCCAGAAATGCCGGTGTCAGCGTCCGTTCCAACGCCGCCCAGTCCATAGGTTGAGCCTTTTCCGCCGCCTGATCCGCTTCGCGTTTGGCTTGCTCCGCCTGTTCTTTCGCCGTTGTCGTTGTGCGGAAACTAAAGCCCTCAAGCACAGTCGGCGCCAGGGTTAATCCGTTTTTACCGTTTAAACTGACCGCACTTTTGAAATGCGCCAGCGATAAACGGTTATTGTCAATCGCCACGGAGGTTTCGTCTATGCCGATATTTTTCACCGTGACGGAAATCGGCAAATTCAGACGTTCCGGCGGACCGGATTCCGCTTCCGGCTCTTCTTGCGACGGCGGAATTAAATCGGTATTAACGGCAACCTGCGTTTGGCGGATTTGAATGTCCTCCACGCAAATTTCACGCCGCCACAAACAACCGAAGTCCAGTCGAAGATGAGCGTAAGGCACGCGCACGTCCACGCCGTCCGTACTGAACGCCGCATTTTTAAGCGTTAATCCCTGCTGTAACCGACCGCTTACTTTGCCGACGGTTAATCCGTCCAGCCATTTATCCGCCAGACCCAACGCCCACTTAGTGCCGCTTTCGGTTCCGACAACGGCGGACAGACCGGCAACGATCAATCCTGCCAACAGGGCCGCCGCAAGTAACGAGCGGCAGAAAATTTTGCGGATGCGGGACGGTTTGCGGGCTGTAAAAACTTCGCGTTTTTTGACCGCACTTTGCGCCGGTTTTTGTTCCTGTTCTGTCATTTATCCGTCCTACAATTCCGTGCCCAAACCTATGTAAAATTGGATGTTTTTACTGTCATCTTTATCCCGCACCGGAGTGGCGATGTCAAATTTTATCGGTCCGACCGGCGACGCCCAACGCACGCCTACGCCTGCGCCGTAACGCAATTCGTCGGTGCTGAATGTATTGGCGGCGAAGCCGGCGTCAAAAAATGTGGCCGCCCACCAGTCTTTCACCACCTGATATTGATATTCCAGCGTGCCCGTCACTAAACGGGAACCGCCTAATAATTTACCGTTGCGCTGATCTTTCGGCGCAATTTTTTTGTAACCGTAACCGCGCACGCTGCGATCGCCGCCGGCGAAGAACCGCAATGCAGGCGGAATTCGGTGAAATTCGTTGGTATGCAGATAACCGATATCGCCGCGGGTTAAGAAACGGTGATTTGTGGCGAAAGTTTTAATCCAGCCCGCATTGGCGCGAATGCGGAAGAAATCTACGTCCGACGCCCACATTTTACGCCCGAGATCCACCGTCGCACTGATTATATCCGCCCGTCTGGCGAAAGCGCCGCCGCTGATGCGGGAGCGACTGACCGTAGCGGTAGGATAAATCAACAAGGTGTTTTCATTCACATCCGCTTGGGTGAATTTATCGTAACGGGCGCGCAAACCGGTGGAATACTGCCAGCCCGTGGGATGATTCCAGAAGCGCAAGGCGGCAACGGTTGCCGCGGTGGATTTTGTGTCGGTTTCGGTGTCGTCTTCGTGTTCAAAACCCGTGGAAAATTCGTAATAATAATTCAGCGGATTTTTTAATAACGGCATTTTGTAAGTCGCTTCGAAATTTTGCTTCGGCGAAGAAAGATACAGATTTGAACGCAGGCTGTGTCCGCGACTGTTAATCCACGGGCGGGTCCAACCGATTTGAGTGTGCGGACCGGAATCCGAACCGTAACCGATTCCCAATTCCATGCTGTTTTTTTTCCGCGGACGCAGCAAAACTTCGAGATCCACCAATTTGCTGTCCTCGTGCAGGGTAGGCTTCACCAGCACCGACTGAAACCAATTGGAGGACGAATAATCGCTGGTCATGTCGGAAACATCGTTAATCAGATAAGGATCGCCGGATTTGATTTTTAAGATGTTGCGCAAATAATCTTCGCGGATTTGGGAACCCCGGAAAGAAATCTCACCGTAATGATAACGTTGTCCGCTGTTAAACACCAAATGCCACCAACCTTGATTGGTCGAAGGCATCACCTGTAATTCGTGCACCGGAAAATCCGCATCGAAATACCCGCGCTGACGGGCTAACTTTTCCAGCGAACTTTTGTAATCGTCATAGGCTTCGTGTTCCAGCACCGCGCCTTTTTGCGGCACGTTTCGGCTCAATTTCTGAAAAGCTTCGTCCTCGGCGGCTTCGCCCGAGATTTCAATATCGGTGCCGTCAATCCGCACAGGTTCGCCCACATCCACGGAGGCAATCAATAAATCCTTTTTACCCGCCCGGGGTTGTAAATCGAAATAAATCTTACTGTTGTAATAACCGAAAACCCGTAAGGCTTTGGCGATATTTTCCCGTAACAAATATTGATGACGCTCCGAACCGTCCGCCTCGTTTTTATCCATGGCGTCGAGATAAATGCGCACGTTTTCGCTTAAGCGGGAATCCCGAATACCGTCTACCCGAACATCCACTTTCGCGGCGGATGCCGTCTCTTCCGCCGCCGGAACTTCGGCGGAGTCTTCCGTAGCGGGAGTTTCCGTGTCGATTGCGGTGTCCGGCTCTTCGGCCAGCACGGCGTGCGGACACAAAAAAACGGTCAAACCCGCAATAAAGGCGGCAAAACGAGTAAAAAACGTCATAAATATTCCGATGATAACAATGCGACTGCGACCTATTCTAATGGTTGAATGCGGGTTGTTCAAGTTACGCCGTTTCGAGCGCAACCTGATGATATTTCTCCTTGAGGATAAAATTCTCGGCGGTTTATTCGAAGGATTTGTTTGCTTAGAAACCGGGCGCAAAAGCCGGGTTCAAAAAACGTCGCTTTTTTTGCCCGCACTTTTATCGTCAAATTACGGTGAAATCCAAGTTTTTTCTTTATTTCAGGCAAGAAAAAAGCACATTTCTCAATGTGCTTTTTGCCAAAGAGGAATTAATTGCCCTTGTGCTCCAAGTAAAGCACGGTGGCGGCAACCCGCGAATGGACATTTAATTTGCGCAACAGATTGCGAATATGGACTTTCACCGTTTCTTCCGAAATAAATAATTTGCCGGCAATTTGTTTGTTGGATAAACCGGTGGCGATTTGCTGCAACACGTCCATTTCACGATCGGTGAGGGAATAAATCGGATCTTTGCTGGAATGACGCTCAAGCAGCAAATCTTTGATGCTGTCGCTTAGCACCACTTCGCCGCCGGCAATGCGTTTTAACTGAGCAAGCAGAACATCCGGCTCCGTATCTTTCAGTAAATAACCGTCGGCGCCGGCGTCGACTAACGCGAAAATATCGTTTTTAGCGTCGGATACGGTGAGAATCACGATACGCGCGTCTACGCCTTCGTTGCGCAACGCTTTCAGCGTATCCAGTCCCGACAACCCTTTCATATTGAGATCCAACACGATTAAATCGGGGTCAAGCTGCAGGGCTAAACTGATTCCGTCGTTGCCGTTTCCCGCGTCGCCGATTACTTCAAAAATCTCATCTAATTCAATAAGTTGCTTGATTCCGCGACGCATTAACGGATGATCGTCAATCAATAGCACTTTCGTTTTTTCTGTCATCTTCGGTACCCGTTTCCTGTAATTTGATGAATTATAGACCAATCTGTGGTGATGATCTAGCGAACCGCCCCGCGACCGGGAGATTTCCGTAAACTGCGGTCACAAAAAGCAACGCTTTTTGAACGTTGGCTTTGCCAACGGTGGCGAAGCCATAAGTAATCGCACTGGCGATTACGCATAAAAAAAGCGACGTTTTTTGACCGCACTTTACGCTAAGCGAAACAAACCTTCCAAACGTTGCGAATAAAACGCGGGTTTCTCCGGAAAGCCGGCATTACGTATATTTTGCCTGGCGTTGGAACGGTACGATATGAACCGGCGGATTACTGCCTTCATAATAGCGGTTGTGAATAATCCGGTAAAACTGCGGATAATTAAAATTCCGTTGGATAATCCCGTACGGATTGTTGCCGGAAGAATCCGCATTAGTATAAATGTGATTGATTTCGTTGATTTTTTGTTCTTTTTCACCGTCACAACGATGATAAATTTCGATGTGATTCTTTTCGTCCAGGATGTACACATTGAAGGTGTCATCGTTATTGTCTTCAAAGAAAAATTGTAAAAAACCTTCACTGGCAAAACTGTCGATTTCCGCCGGATATTGTAATTTCTCCGGCGGATTCTGTTCGCTCTGAACAGGCAAAACGTTGTCGTTTTCATTGATTTCCGCCTGCAATTCCTCATCCAGATTATTTTCCGGCAGAACCTGACTTTCCGGTAATTCCTGCAGGCTAATGCCGCGTTCTTCAAAAAAGAACTGCCAGTTTTTCCCCGCCACCCGCAACATGCTTTGGGTGTTTGAAGGTTGGTTGATGCCCAATTGGATGTCGATACATTTTTTGATTAGAGCGGTCACAATATTGGCCAGAGAACGCCGGTAATGCCGGCTGTAACTGTACACTGCAATATCGGCAAGTGCGGTCGAACCGTGATGAATTTTGTTGGATAACACTTTTAACGCCATCAGAATCGCATTCGGTCCTTCAAAATGCAGAGTGCGGATTTCATTCCACAAATTACGATAAATAAAATCGATGGAACCCACCAGATTCTGCTGTTCTGTGCCGAAGCTGAACAAGTCGCTTTGTTGAATCGGCGTTTTACTGTCCGTCAGTTGTTTGGTCGGATCGCAGCTGAGATTAATCGCCACCATTAACTGACGAATTTCACAAGGATGATGTAAATCGTCATTGGTCGGCGGCGGTACGCGAACGGGCAGGGTTTCCGCCAGATTGGTAATAAATTCCTGTAACGTCGATAAGCTGACGTTCGGGCTTTGAATGTATAACTGAGTGTTCGGCGTAAGCAGTCCGTTGAAATACACCGACGCCACCAGTTTGTGCAGGGTTGCGCTGTATTCCGTGTAACGCGGATGGCTGAATCCCGAAATTTCGGGCGCCTGATTCAGCATGTACCAACCTTTTTTCACCGGGCGATCCGTTGCGGTGACTTCAACGAATGTAAGATAAGGCTCCGACAAATCCGTGGAAATCTGCGGATTAATCAGTAAAACTTTGCCCGGCAGTTCTTCAAAAGCGGTATAGATTTTCCGGGTAAGAATGCTGATATCCTGCGGCACGATATTGGCATCCACGTGGTGTTTGCGGGCAAAATCGATCAGATTGCGATAACTGATCATCAGCATTTGCATTAATTTGCCGTAAGATTGTTTCACTCGTTTGATTTTCCAGAACGGGCGCAGATTCAAATCCTGAATCGTTTCTTTCGACCAACCCCAATCCTGCGCCAACCGGTTAATCAGCTCCATCCGCCAGTTGGATTCGCTATGATACCACCAGTCTTCCGTCGATTTCAGATAAAAACAACGGCGCACGTCTTCCAACCGTTTGAAATCCTTACGGTAGGTTAAATAATTCGTCACCCGCTCGAGCATTTCAAGATAAGGGTCAAAATGATGATCTTCGGTGTGATCCATCAATAAATGGAATTTGAAATCCGAGGCAATCAGCCGCGTGTTCGGATATTCCCAGGAATATTCTTCCAATAACAGGATCTTGATCACCGATTTGTAAGGCGCATCAATCCCTTTATACAGCTGCCACAAACCGGCGCCGAAATATTCATTGGCGGAAAATTTGCTCAACCCGCCGAAATCCACCCATTCCTGCGGATCGATTTCGCCGCGGCGGACTAAATCTTCCACTTCCGATTCGTAGTTTTTCTCGTCTTCCACCAGCAAATGCAGCCACAATAGCGGCTTGCCGGCCAGCCGGATTGCCGAACGGTAAAATTCGTCCAGTAACAGCATATATTGCGCCGAGCCGCAATTTTCTTCCGTCATCACGCCGGACGACTGAAAATTACGGAAGCGGTTTTGATCCATCAAAAACAGATTGACATCCACTTCAAACTGCTTCGCCCAGTTCTGAAGTGCGGTCGCTTTTTGCTGCAATTTTTTCCGCTCGCGAGCTTTCAAGCCGTTTCGCAGGCACACCCAAATATCCAAATCCGACGAAGAAGTTTGCGCGATGGAAGCAATGCTGCCCATCACATAAACGCCGTCGATAGCGTGGGAAGTGCGGTCAAAAATCTGAGAGAATTGAACGTCGGGCGATTGCGCCAGCAGCTCGTGTAAATAATGGCGCTGATAATCGGTTAATTTGAAGTCAGCGATTCCCGTGGGCGCGTTGGCGACGAACCCGGGCAAATTCGGATGATTGGCGTGCAGAAGCAAAGCGATGAGCTGAAAAACGTAACGGAATTCGTCCGTTGTTCCGGATAACGCCCGAAAGAAGCGAAACCGTTCCAAATCAGCAACCTGCTTCCTGGCAAACTCAAGATCGTACTTCAATAAAGCTTACCTGTGTAAATGAGGAGTCGGCAATACTCTAGCACTTTTCTCAGAATTAGCAAATTTATCCCTTGACGAAAATCAAGGAAAGTGCGGTTAAAAAAACATTGATTTTTTTGACCGCACTTTATATTGCTATCGTAGCGAAAATTATTTCACCACGACCCATTTTCCTTGTTGTGCGCTGTCAATGATGGCGCCGATGATATGTACGATTTGAGCGCCGTCTTTGAACATCGCGAATTTTGCCGTTCTCTTCGCCGCCGCCTGCCTTTTGTTGGAACAGCAAACTCGCCCCGATTTATTTTTCCTATATATCGGATAAAGATCGCAAACAAGATGTTGAACAATTCGCCCGAATTTTATGTTAGGATAACCACAGTTTATGACCAAATAAGATCCGGATATGATGCGCCAGGAAAAATTAAAAATTGCGACCCGTCAAAGCCCGTTGGCGCTGTGGCAGGCAAATTTTGTGAAAGATCGTTTAACTGAAATTTATCCCGATTTAACCGTTGAGTTAGTGCCGATGATCACCAAAGGCGATGTCATTTTAGACACGCCGCTGGCAAAAATCGGCGGTAAAGGGTTGTTTGTAAAAGAGCTGGAAAACGCTTTATTAAACGGTGAAGCGGATATCGCCGTGCATTCCATGAAAGACGTGCCGATGGAATTTCCCGCCGGTTTGGGATTAAGCGTTATCTGTAAACGCGAAGATCCGCGCGATGCGTTCGTATCGAACCGTTATCGTTCTTTACACGAACTACCGCCCGGCGCGATCGTGGGCACCTCGAGTTTACGCCGCCAATGTCAGTTGAAAACGCTGCGACCGGATTTAAAGGTTCAATCTCTGCGCGGCAACGTGGGGACGCGCTTGAGCAAACTGGATAAAGGCGATTATGACGCCGTTATTCTAGCGTCGGCGGGCTTGATTCGTTTAGGCATGCGCGAACGGATTGCTTCCTTTATTGAAACGGAAATTTCGCTGCCGGCGGCCGGACAAGGCGCCGTAGGCATCGAATGTCGCACCGGCGATGAGCGCGTACAAAAATTATTGGCGCCGCTGGCGGATGCGGAAACCACCGCTTGCGTTTTAGCGGAACGGGCGATGAATAATCGTCTGCAGGGCGGTTGTCAGGTGCCTATCGGCGGTTACGCCGTGCTGAACGGCGACGAATTGCATTTGCGCGCATTAGTCGGCGCGTTGGACGGCTCAAAAATCATTCGCGCCGAAGGGAAAAGTGCGGTCAAAAATGCCGAAGTTTTAGGCGTGCGAATCGCGGAACAATTATTAGCCCAGGGCGCGGACAAGATTCTGGCGGACGTGTATAACGATTAAACTAAGCAACGGTTAAATTATGGCGGTTTTGGTCACACGCCCCGACACTCGCGGCGAACAATTAACGGAAGCGCTGAATAAAGCGGGCGTAGCGGCGTTGCACATGCCGCTGTTCCGCATTTCGGCCGGTCGGGAACTCAACGAATTACCGAATAAACTGACTCAGCTAAAAGCCGGCGATTTCGTTTTCGCCGTCTCGCCGAATGCGGTGGAATTTGCCGCCGAAACGCTGCGTAATACGGGATTCCGCTGGCGTCAGGATTTAACTTATTTTGCCGTCGGGCAAAGTTCGGCGGAATATTTTTGCGAACAAAGCGAACAAGCCGTGCATTATCCCTACGCACACGAAAATAGCGAAGGGTTACTGGCATTGCCGCAAATGCGGCAATTAACGGGAAAAACCGTGCTGATTCTGCGCGGCAACGGCGGCCGGGAACTGTTTCCCGCCCAAGCCGCGATACGCGGGGCTCAGGTTGAGATTGTCGAATGTTATCAACGCGTTCCCGTAGAATATGATCCCATAGAACAAACGAATTTATGTCAGCGTTCCGGGATTAACACGATTATCGCAACCAGCGGTGACATTTTAACCCGTTTAACGGATTTTGTGCCGGCCGGCGAACGGGATTGGCTGACGCAGTGCCGACTAGTCACTTCAAGTTGGCGGGTGGCCAAATCAGCCGAACGGGCCGGTTGGCAAAAACGGCAAATTTTGATTGCACCAAAAGCGGATAATGCAACATTGGTGAAAATGTTAGCGGAATTAGCAGAAAAATAAGGAAACACGATGAGCGACAAAAAAGACATCCCAACCGCAGAAATCAAGGCGGACGAGCCGATTTTAGCGAAAAAAGAGTATGCCAAAACCGAGCGGTCAAAAAGTGAACAAGGGGCGGAAAAGGAAAAAATGAATACTTCATCCAACGGCACACCCAAAACGGACGCGCCTAAAACAGAAACCGTCGTGGTGAAGAAAGGCGGTGCCGGCTTAGCTTTTCTGGCTTTGCTTGTGGCTTTGGGCGTCGGAGGCGCCGGTTATTATTTCGGTCAACAGGAAGTGGAAAAAATTAACCAAAAATTGACCGCACTTGAAAGCCAAATCGAAAAAACGGCGGCTGAGAACGCTTCAAATACTCTGCCGAATATCGCACAGGATAACGAGCAGTTAACCAAACTGGTGAACGGGCTGAAAACAACCGATGAAAAACTGGCCGTTCTGGAACGCTCGCTATCGGATAAGGAAACGGCGTTATCCGCCTTGCAAACGCAGGTGACAAACGCGGCAAGCAATATGAACGCCCAGCCGAGCGAATGGTTACTGTCCGAAGCGGATTTCCTGCTTAACAACGCATTACGCAAACTGCTGCTGGATAATGATGTGGAAACCAGCATCGCCTTGCTGAAAATTTCCGACGAAGTGCTGGCTAAAGTTTCCGAACCCGAAGCAAAAACCGTGCGCGCCGCCATTAATACGGATTTAAAACAATTGTTATCCGTAGACAGCGTGGATCAAAATGCGGTCATGCAACGTTTATCGCAACTGGCGAATTCCGTAGACGAACTGGTGGCGATGAACGTGAATTTCGGCGATGACGCGCAGGCGCAGGACGAACAGGTTTCCGACGATGTGACGGACTGGAAAAACAATCTGCAAAGAACCGCCACTTCTTTCTTAAACCATTTCATTCGCATTTCGCCGCGCACGGATAAAATGACGCAGGCGTTGCTGGCGCCGAATCAGGATATTTATCTGCGTGAAAATATCCGTCTGCGGTTGCAAATCGCCATTCTTGCCGTGCCGCGTCAACAAAACGAATTATACAAACAATCCTTGGAAACCGTTGCCGCCTGGGTGCGCAGTTATTTCGATACGGAAACCGAAGTGGCGAAAAATTTCCTGAAATCCGTGGATGAACTGGCGGAACAATCCATTTATGTGGATGTGCCGAATCAGCTCAGCAGTCTGAACGCTCTCGACAAATTATTAAATAAGAAACCGCAGGAAGTGCAAAAAATCGAGATCTCCGCCGATAAAGGCTTAACCGAAGCCAATCAGGCGGCGGCTAAAGAAATAAAAGGCGAAGAAAAGGCGGCCGATGCAAAATCCGGAACCGAAAAAGATACCGCCCCGAAAGCCGAAGACGCTAAAGCTGAAGACAGTAAGCCGAAAGCCGATAACGCCGAAGATAAACCGGCTGAAAACCCATAAGGAGCAAGACCATGTTCAGAGTCTTATTTTTAATGTTAGCCTTGCTCGCCGGCTTAATCGCAGGGCCCTATTTGGCGGGAAAACAAGGCTATGTGCTGATCCAGACCGAAAATTACAATTATGAACTGTCCATCGTTACCCTGATTATTTTCCTGGTTTTCGCTTTAGCCATGATTTACGGGGTTGAATGGTTGGTCAGCCGTTTCTGCCGTTTAAGCAACAGCACTTACGGTTGGTTCGGTCACCGCAAACGAATGAAAGCGCAAAAACAAACGCTGGAAGGGCTAATGCGCATGAACGAAGGCGATTATTCCAAAGCGGAAAAATTAATCGGTAAAAACGCCAAACATTCCGATGAACCGATTTTAAATTTCATTAAAGCGGCGGAAGCGGCGCAACAACGGGGCGACGATTTTTCAGCCAACAAATATTTAATTGAAGCCACGGAATTGGCGGGTTCGGACAATTTACTGGTGGAATTGGCGCGCACGCGGATTTTGTTACAACAACAAAAATTACCGGCGGCTCGCAGCTCGGTGGACAGTTTGCTGATCCTGGCACCGAAGAATCCCGAAGTATTGCGCCTTGCGGTGGAAATTTATCGCAAATCAAAAGCTTACAGCGCATTAGACGACATTCTGCAACAAGCGGAAGGTCTGTATTCCGATACGGAATTCACCGCGCTGCAACGGGAAGCCGAAGACGGTTTGCTGGATGAAAAAATGAACGAAGACGGCGTGGACGGTTTGCTGGAATGGTGGGATGATCAATCGCGCAAACGCCGTAACGACAACTATGTGCGTGTAGGGCTGATTCGTCGTTTAATCGATTGTAACGATCATGAAAAAGCCTACGAACTGACTCTCGACACCTTGAAAAAAGTGGAAGATGAGCCCGAACTTAACGATGCGTTATTGGCTCAGATTACCCGCTTGCAGCCGGTGGACAGCAGTAAATTAATCAAATTGCTGGAAAAAAGCGCGCTCAATCTGCCGGAAAACAAACAATGCCGCATTCAACGCGCGTTGGGTTATTTGTTTGTGCGGAACAATGATTTTATGCATGCCAGTGATGCGTTTAAGAAAGTTCTGGCGCAAAAGGATCAATGGCAACAATACGACGCCACCATGGCGGCTTATGTGTTTGAGCAAATCGGAGATATCGTCACCGCGAAGGAAATTCGTGAGGAGATTCTGAAAAACGCCATGGCGACGGCGAAAAAAGAACCGGCCAGAATTGCCGCCAAATAAACCGCTTAGCTAAAAAAACATTGCGTTTTTTTCCCGCACTTTTAACGCCCTCGGAATCGAGGGCTTTTTAATTTTTACCTCGATATAAGTAGTTAACACGATCCAGATCAATAAACTCTCAGATTCTCGTTTTGTGACTTTAATTTCCGACTAAAACGCTCTACAATCCATTCAGATTCCTACTTATTTAGTAGGATTTTTTATCTGTTTATTTCATTTGGAGTGATTTTATGTACTGCGTGCAATGTGAACAAACCATGGTAACGCCGAAGGGCAACGGTTGCAGTTTTTCCCAGGGGATGTGCGGCAAAACGGCGGAAACGTCGGATCTTCAGGATTTACTTATCGCTTGTCTTCACAGCCTTTCGGCCTGGGCGTTAAAAGCCCGTGAACACAACATCATTATTCATGAAGCGGACGCCTTCGCTCCGCGCGCATTCTTTTCAACGTTAACCAATGTGAATTTCGATTCCGTACGTATCGCTGGCTATGCGCAGCAAGCTTTAATTTATCGTAACCAATTAATTAAAGCGATCAGCGAAGTCGAGCCGAACCCGAATATTGATCATCCGTTGGCAAATATCGAGTTAAACGGCATTTCCGTTGATCAATTGGCACAGCAGGCAAAACAATTCGCGCTGGATACCGATCGCGCAGAAATCGGCGAAGAAGCCCACGGCGTACGTTTGCTTTGTTTATACGGTTTAAAAGGCGCGGCGGCTTATATGGAACACGCCTATGTGTTGGATAAATTCGATAACGATATTTACGCGGAATATCACGGTTTTATGTCCTGGTTAGGCACTCAACCGAGCGACTTAAACGAATTATTGGAAAAAGCGCTGGCAATCGGCACCATGAATTTCAAAGTGATGGCTATGCTGGATGCGGGCGAAACCGAGCACTTCGGCAATCCGGTGCCGGCAACGGTGAACGTTCGTCCGGTGAAAGGCAAATGTATTTTAATTTCCGGCCATGATTTAAAAGACTTAAAAGAATTATTGGAACAAACCGAAGGCAAGGGAATCAACGTGTATACCCACGGCGAAATGCTGCCCGCCCACGGTTATCCGGAATTGAAGAAATACAAACACTTAGTGGGCAATTTCGGTTCGGGCTGGCAAAATCAACAAAAAGAATTCGCTCGATTCCCAGGCGCTATCGTGATGACGTCAAACTGTTTAATCGACCCGAATGTAGGCGATTACGCAGACCGCATTTTCACCCGCAATATCGTGGGTTGGCCGGGCGTAACCCATTTGGAAAATCACGATTTCTCGCAAGTGATCGAAAAAGCATTGGAATGCGACGGTTTCCCATATACGGAATTAGAACATTTAATCACCGTAGGCTTCGGACGCAAAACCTTAATCGACGCGTCCGACGCAGTCATCGATCTGGTCAAAGCGGGCAAATTAAGCCATGTTTTTGTTATCGGCGGTTGTGACGGCGATAAAGAAGAACGTCATTATTACACCGATTTGGCCTACGCATTACCGAAAGATACCGCCGTATTAACCCTGGGTTGCGGCAAATACCGTTTCAACAAACTGGATTTCGGCACTATCGACGGCGGACTTCCGCGTTTATTGGATGCGGGGCAATGTAACGATACCTATTCCGCCATCATGTTAGCGGTCACGCTTTCGCAAAAATTAGGCATCGGCCTAAACGAATTACCTTTATCCATCGTGCTTTCCTGGTTCGAACAAAAAGCCATCATCGTGCTATTAACGCTATTGGCTCTGGGCGTGAAAAATGTGTATTCCGGCCCGAGCAAACCGGCGTTTTTAAACGACAATGTCATGGCGTTATTACGCGAGAAATTCGGTTTAAGCGGGCTCACCACTCCCGAACAGGATTTCGGTCACATCATCAATAAAAACGCATAACCGTTTGTAGAGGCGTATCGCATACGCCTTCAATGAAAGATGAATGTCATGTCGGGCGTAATGCGATACGCCCTCACCAGAAAGGAATAAAGCAAATGGCTAAAACAAATAAAAATCCGTTATGTCTCAATGAATTGCAGGTTTACTCTATCGTCCGGGAAGCGCCTAAGGTAAAAACGATTAACTTTATCGCGCAGGATTTCTACCCTTACCAGGCCGGGCAATATGCCTTAGTCAGCATCCGGAACACGCCTCACATTACGCGTGCCTATTCGCTTTCCTCCACGCCGGGAGAAAGCCGCTTTGTGTCGATCACCGTGCGTGAAATCGACGGCGGCGTAGGCTCAGGCTGGCTAAATAACGAAGTAAAAGTAGGCGATCAAGTGTGGTTTTCAAACCCGATGGGCGATTTTTCCTGCCAAAAAGTGATTGCGGATAATTACTTATTAGTCGGCGCAGGCAGCGGTGTGACGCCGATTATGTCCATGACCCGCTGGCTGTTGAAAAACCGCCCTGAAGCCAATATCAGCGTTATTCACAGCGTGCATTCGCCGGAAGACGTGATTTTTAAATCCGAATGGGCGCAATTAAAAGCCGATAACCCGCGCTTAAACTTGATTTTCAACGCTTCGGTGAATGCCACGACAGGTTTTGAAAGCGGTCGAATCAGTAAAGAAATTCTGTCCAAAGCGGTGCCGAATCTCGCCGATTACACCGTCATGACCTGCGGCCCGCAAGCTTATATGGATGCGTTGAAAACCATGATACTGGAACTTGGCGGTTCACCGCAACGATTCTTCACCGAAGCGTTCTTCAACACCGCGCTTGCAGGCGAAATCAGTTCGGATAAGAAAACCACGTTAACCGTCAGCGGCGCCAAACCGCTCAAAGCGGAAGTGCCGGTGGGCATGACATTACTCGCCGCCCTGGAAGCGCAGGAACAACCGGTGGTTTCCGGCTGTCGCACCGGTTTATGCGGATTGTGCAAAACCAAAGTGACCGGCGGCGAATACGAAGTTGTGTCCAACGGCGATCTGACGGAACAAGAAATCGCGCAAGGTTATGTGCTGGCCTGCAGTTGCCGCGTGAAGGAAAATGTCAGCGTCGAACTTTAAGATTGCTGCGTTTCGGAAATAAAGTGCGGTCAATTTTTGCAACGTTTTTTGAAGTTGACAGCAACTCGCTCATAAAAGCGTTTTTGTGAAAAACCTTTAAAATTTTGCCCGCACTTTGATGCTTTTATGATCTAAATCACAAAATCTTAAAAAAAGTAAATACCCCATTGACAGTAGGAGTAAACTAATCAACTATATGACTAGTTAAGATCATCTTTCTAACTGTGGGAGTCTCCTTATGGACGCAAAAAAACTCATCCGTTATACCGTTATTCTGGCATTTCCGATTTTAACCTATATTTTCCCCGCGCCTGACGGCTTACCTTTAATCGGTTGGCATCTGCTTGGGGTTTATATCGGTACCATTATCGCTTTAATCCTGAAACCGTTCCCTGCGCCGACGATTTTATTGGCGGCGGTGGCCATTGCCGCCGTAATGATTGGTAACACGCCGGAAGAAACCGTTAACGGCGCTAAAGTGGCGTTGAAACAATCTGCGGTGTTGGACGGTTATAAATCCGGTACGACCTGGTTGGTGTTCGCCGCATTCTCCATGAGTGCCGCTTTCGTGCAAACCGGTTTGGGTCGCCGTATCGCATATAAAATGATCGGCGCGTTCGGTAGCACGACTTTGCGTTTGGGTTACGTTAACGCGTTACTGGACTTATTAATTTCGCCGGCAATGCCTTCAACCACCGCTCGGGGCGGCGGTATTATGGCGCCGATCATGCAGTCCATCGCCGTTTCCCTCGGTTCCGAGCCGGATAAATCTCCGCGCAAAGCCGGTCATTATTTGCTGCTCAACACTTATATGGTCGTAAAAACAACGGGTTATATTACGTTAACCGCGATGGCGCCGAATGCGGTGGCATTGGAATTGATGAGACCGATTTTACACATCGACGTAAACTGGACCCAATGGTTCATCGCCGCCTGTGTGCCGGGTTTCGTCGCATTACTGTTAATGCCGTTTGTTACCTACGTACTTTACAAACCGGAGCTTAAAGAGGTGGATAATAAAGAAATCGCCCGCAAAGGTTTGGAAGAAATGGGACCGATGAAAGTCAAAGAAAAAATTCTTTCCGTCCTGTTTATCGGCGCGGTTTTAGGCTGGGTTTTCTCCGGATTCTTACATTTGTCCGAATTTACCGTTGCCATTGCCGCCATGGCGTTAATTCTCCTGACTTCCGTGCTGTCATGGGACGATGTACTTAAAAACAGAGCGGGCTGGACGACATTAACCTGGTACGGCGGTTTGTTAGGGATTGCCGCCGCATTGAAACAGGCCAACTTCTTTGAATGGTTATCTTCAACCATGAGCACCCTGATTCCGGCAAGCAATAGCAGTCCGCTTATCGTCACCATTTTTATCCTGATTTTAAGCGTTGCGGTGCGTTACTTATTCGCTTCCGGCGCGGCCTATGTGGCTTCAATGGTACCGGTATTTTCGGCGGTCGGACTTGCCGCGGGCGCTGATCCGTTACTCCTCGCACTGGGCTTATTATTCTCGAACAGCTACGGTAGTATGGTTACCCATTACGGTTCGGCGCCTGCCGCTGTGATTTACGGCTTGGGCTACCATGACTTAAAATCTTTCTGGATTACGGGTGGCGTTTGCGCGATAGTGACTTTGCTTATTCACGTCACCATCGGGTTCGGCTGGTGGTCAATCCTGCAAAATATGAATTTATTCGGTTAACCTGTTTGCACCGCCTGCGCGAATACTCGGTATTCCGATCCTTTACGGATAAAGTGCGGTGCGTTTTTTCATTATTTTATTGAAAACGGGAGAATATCATGAAACGAATTCCTTGTATGATTATTCGCGGCGGTACGTCAAAAGGGTTATATTTTCTGAAACAAGATTTACCGTCTGATATTGCGGAACGTGATAAATTCCTGATGACCATAATGGGTTCCGGCGATGCGACGCAAATTAACGGACTGGGCGGCGCAACCAGTGTAACCAGTAAAGTGGCCATTGTTTCGAAATCCGACAAAGAAGGCGTCGATCTGGATTATCTGTTCGCTCAGGTGGGCATTGACAAAAAAATGGTGGATACCGCGCCTTCATGCGGAAACATTTTGTCCGGTATTATTTGTTTCGCCAGTGAGAAAGGCTTAATCGAGCTACAGGACGGCATCACCACGGTGGTGGTGAATAACGTTAACACCGGCAGTATTATCGAAGTGTCGGCGGAAAGCCCGAATAAACGGTTGAAATACGACGGCACGGCGGAAGTGTCCGGGGTTCCGGGTTCCGGTTCGCCGGTGAATTTAAACTTCAGCCAAATCGAAGGGGCGAAAACCGGTAAAATCTTTCCTACCGGCAACAAACAGGACAACATCAACGGTTATCACGTAACCTGCATTGATGTGGCGATGCCGATGGTCTTGTTTAACGCGGCGGATTTAGGGTTAACCGGCAAAGAAAGCAAAGCCGAGCTGGATGCCAATAAGGCGTTGTTTGACATCATCGAGCCGATCCGCCGCAAAGCGGGTGAAATGATGGGCTTGGGCGACGTGTCGGAAAAAGTGATTCCCAAAATGGGCATTCTTTCCGCACCGGCAGGCAAAGGCAACATCACTTCGCGCTATTTCGTGCCGGACAAATGCCATGCCAGCCACGCGGTAACCGGTTCCATTTGTGTGGCGGCGGCATCCAAAATCGAAGGTACGGTCGCCTCCGCTTTGTATAAAGACACGGGCAGCGTGGTGACAATCGAGCATCCGTCCGGTTTTATCAGTGTGGATATGGTATGCGAACCGAGCGGCGACAGCTACAAATTCACCCGCGCCGCCTTGGTACGCACCGCCCGCCCGTTAATGATCGGCGAAGTGTTCTACGATGAAACGCTACTGAAATAATTTTTATATTTCAGCCGACAAAAAACAAAACCGACCGCAAAAGTGCGGTCGGTTTTTTCAATGTTTTTTAATCGGCATAGCAGAAAAACAAAAACGGACGTTTGTAATCACGTCCGTTTGGTTTATTTAAGCGCTTGCCTGGAAAATAACCCGTTCGGCTTTTTCCATATAGCTTGGTAATCGGTCGAAGTTAAGATAACGGTAAACTTCGTCTTTTTGTCCGTCCAAATCCGCCACGGCGTTGAAATATTCTTCTACCGTCGGCAGGCGACCGAGAATGGCGGCGACCGCAGCCAGTTCGGCGGAAGCAAGATAAACCTGTGCACCTTGTCCCAGACGGTTCGGGAAGTTTCGGGTCGAGGTGGAAACCACGGAAGAGTTCGGGCGGACGCGCGCCTGGTTACCCATGCAAAGCGAACAGCCCGGCATTTCCGTCCGTGCGCCGGTACGACCGTAAATATTGTAATAGCCTTCTTCCGACAATTTTTCCGCATCCATTTTTGTCGGCGGGGCGAGCCATAAACGGGTGTTGAGTTCGCCGTTTAATTTACCGAGCAATTTGCCCGCGGCACGGAAGTGACCGATATTGGTCATACAAGAACCGATGAAAACTTCATCAATTTTATTGCCTTGTACTTCGGATAACAAACGCGCATCGTCCGGATCGTTCGGTACGCAAAGAATCGGTTCCTTGATTTCATCCATGTTGATCTCAAGTACCGCAGCATATTCGGCATCGGCGTCCGCTTCCAGCATTTCCGGATTCGCCAGCCATTCTTCCATAGCTTTTACACGGTTTTCCAAGGTTTTCGCATCGCTATAACCGTCGGCAATCATCGTTTTCAGTAACACAATGTTGGAACGAAGATATTCGGCGATAGCATTTTCGTTAAGTTTTACCGTACAGGCGGCGGCCGAACGTTCCGCCGTCGCATCGGCCAGCTCGAACGCCTGTTCGGCGGTTAAGGTTTCCAGCCCTTCAATTTCAAGGATACGACCGGAGAACACGTTTTTCTTGTTCTCTTTCTCAACGGTCAATAACCCCTGCCGGATAGCAAAATACGGAATGGCATGCACTAAATCGCGCAACGTAATGCCTTTTTGCAGGGTTCCGGTAAAACGCACTAATACGGATTCGGGCATATCTAACGGCATCATTCCCGTTGCCGCGGCAAACGCCACCAAACCGGAACCCGCCGGGAACGAAATCCCAATCGGGAAACGAGTATGCGAATCACCGCCGGTTCCCACTGTAAACGGAAGCAACATGCGGTTTAACCAGGAGTGAATGACGCCGTCGCCCGGACGTAACGCTACGCCGCCGCGGCTGGTGATGAATTCCGGCAGCGTTTTATGCGTGACTACATCGCTTGGTTTCGGATACGGTGCGGTATGACAGAAAGATTGCATGACCAGCGGCGAAGAGAATTTCAAGCAGGCTAAGTCTTTTAACTCATCGCGCGTCATGGTTCCCGTAGTATCCTGCGAACCGACAGAAGCCATAAACGGCTCGCAATATTGGCCGGCGCGAACGCCTTTCACGCCGCATGCTTTACCCACCATTTTTTGCGCAAGAGTAAACCCTTTACCCGTATCCGGCATCACCGGCGCTTTGACAAACGCGTCACTTTCAGGCAAACCGAGTTCGGCACGCGCTTTGGCGGTTAAACTGCGTCCGATAATCAACGGAATTCGTCCGCCGGCGCGCACTTCATCTAACAAACCTTCGGTTTTGTAATTGAAGGTTGTAAGTACGTCTTGGCTATCATGTTTACAGATTTTCCGTTCATAGGGATAAACATCAATAATATCGCCCATATTCAATGCGGTGACATCTAATTCAACGGGTAATGCGCCGGAATCTTCCGCCGTATTAAAGAAAATCGGTGCAATTTTACCGCCGAATACAAAACCGCCGGTTCGTTTATTCGGAATAAACGGAATATCGTCCCCCATATGCCACAACACCGAATTAGTGGCGGACTTACGGGATGAACCGGTGCCGACCACATCGCCCACATAGACCAACGGAAAACCTTTCGATTTTAATGCGGCGAGCTGTTTTAACGGACCGACCGCCCCCGGTTGATCCGGTTCGATTCCTTCACGCGGCATTTTTAACATGGCGTTGGCATGCAACGGAATATCCGAACGGCACCAGGCTTCCTGTGCAGGAGAAAGATCATCGGTATTGGTTTCGCCCAGTACTTTAAAAACCGTTAGCGTTACTTTATCGGCTAATTTCGGACGGGAAGTAAACCATTCGGCATCCGCCCAGGATTGCAGTACTTGTTTTGCAAAGACATTACCTTTTTGGGCTTTTTCGGCAACGGCGTTGAAATTATCAAAAATTAAGAGGGTAAAAGAAAGGGCTTTGGCGGCAAGAGGAGCAAGTCGGTCGTTATCCAGTAAATCGATTAACGGTTGAACGTTATATCCGCCGCTCATGGTACCGAGCAATTCAACGGCATGTTCCGCTGAAATCAACGGACTGGATTCCTGACCGTTAACGATTTTAGCCAAAAATTCGGCTTTCACCTTGGCTGCATCATCCACGCCGGCAGGTACGCGATTTTCAAACAATGAAAGCAACTCGTTTTCCTTTCCGGTAACCGGATTTTTGAGTAACTCGATAAGCTGTCGAGTCTGTTCCGCATCCAAGGGTTTCGGAACGATTCCCAGCGCTGCTCGTTCATCGACATGTGATTGATATTGGGCTAAGAAATTAGACATAATGGTCACTCCAATATAAAATAAAGTCAAAAGGAATCAATAAGACATATATATGACTATATGTCGAGCACGTTAATACCTTTTTTCAGGTATGTCAACACATTTTTTAAGGTTAATCCATGTTACAAAATTATGATCTCAATTACGCCAAAGCGAGCAAAATGCCTCGCTATATTCAGATAAAATATCGACTGCAACAATTTTTAGCCGACGAAAACTGGCTATTTGATAAAGCGATTCCCAGCGAACAGGAATTGGCCAATGAATACGGCGTTTCAATCGGCACAATCCGCAAAGCGGTAGAAGGACTGGTTGAGGAAGGCGTATTAATCAAACATCAAGGTAAAGGTACATTTTTAAAACATCCCGCTTTCATCAAATCTTCCATGATTCGCTTTTATCCCGCCCGAGATGAAAATGGCGAAATTAAAACTCCGACGGGCATTGTCAAAGTCGTAAAATCCATTGAAGGGGATGAAAAAATCAACAACATTTTGGAGCTGCCCGCTAATGCGCCATTAATTTATTTGGAACGCGTTCGTATGAACGGCGAAACCGTGATTCTGAGCGACAAAATCTGGTTGTCCGAAGAGCGATTCAGCCGTCTTCTCGAATTATCTCCGGAACAATTTCCAAGTCTGCTCTATCCGTTTTATTTCGAATACTGCGGACAAATGGTGATTTCCGCCAAAGAACAAATGAATTTCCTGCTCAATTATCGCGACCCGTATTTAACCGATAATCAAGAAAAAGCCGTAGTCCGCATCCGTCGCACCGCTAAAGGATTAGACGGTAGTATCATTGAATATCGCGAAAGCTACGGTTTAGCGGAAAATTATTATTATGAAGCCATTATTACTTAACTGAATTCCTGCAATTTATAGCCGGAAAGAACCAAGTTTATTTTTCCATGAACGGAAAAACTCACTTTCGAGATATTACTCGATGAAAAAACAAAACCCGGTCGGATTTATCCACCGGGTTTTCTTTTGTTTACTGTGCTTATTGTACCGTTAAAGCTCAGGATGTTCCTCAAACCAGCTTTCCAGGATCAAACAGGCGGAGATGCCGTCCACCTTGCCTTTTTTTAACGCGCGATAACCGCCCCGTTCAAAGATTTCGGTGCGGGCTTGCGTAGTGGTGAGACGTTCGTCCTGCCAGACAACTTTCACCCCGAAACGTCCGTTCAGTCGGTTACCGAATTTTCGCGCCCGCCGGGTGAGTTCCTGTTCCGTGCCGTCCATATTCAGCGGCAAACCGACAACCACCATATCGGGTTGCCATTCCTTTAAACATTTCTCCACGTCCGCCCAGTTCGGAATGCCGTCTTGCGCCTTAAACGCAGGCAAAGACTGGGCCGTGCCGGTAACACTTTGCCCGACGGCGCAACCGATACTTTTAGTGCCGAAATCAAAGGCGATAATCGTCATGCCCATTACGCCCGTCCCGCTTTACTCGCCAGATTATAGCTTTCAAAACCCAACAATTTCTGGGCGGCAAGCCAGCGTTCTTCATACGGCGTATCAAAAAGAATGCCTTCGTCCGCCGGCACGACTAACCAATCGTTTCGGCTGATTTCCTGCTCCAGCTGACCGGGCACCCAAGCCGCACAACCCAAAGCGACCAGATATTTTTCCGGCGAATCGGTCGTACCGAAAGTTTCGATAATATCGGCGGAAGTCGTCAAACTCAGCTGATCGGTAATTCGATAACTGTGTTGCAGCGGCTTATGGACGGGCGTATGCAGAATAAAGCCGCGCTCCACATTCACAGGTCCGCCGGCCAGCACCACTTCGTTCGGTAAAGTGCGGTCAATTTTCATCATGAAATTCACTTTCGCCACTAATTCCGTAATCGACAAATCCGTCGGTTGATTAATCACCAAACCCATGGTGCCTTGCTCCGTGTGCTCGCAAATATAAATCACCGCACGAAAAAAATAATCGTCCTCCAGATTCGGCATCGCCACCAAGAGTTGGTTTTGCAGATTCATTTTTATTGGTTGTTTATCGTTCATTATCACTTCGTTATTCGTTTCAATATTACAAATCGCCGAAACAAATCTGCAAAGCGGTAATTGCCGTCAAGGCGGCGGTTTCCGTTCGCAGAATTCGTTTACCGAGCAAAATTTCCGTAAAGCCCTGTTGTTCCGTCTGCGCAATTTCCTGCGGCGATAATCCGCCTTCCGAACCGATCAGCAGGCGGACGCCTTCAGCGGGAATGGCCGGTAATGTCTTAATAGAATATTGGGCCCGCGGATGTAAATTCAACTTTAACGCGCCGTCATTTTCCGCGCACCAGTCCTGCAATTTCATCACCGGACGAATTTCCGGAATCACATTGCGTCCGCATTGTTCGCAGGCGGAAACGGCAATTTTCCGCCATTGCTGAAGCTTTTTCTCCAGCCGCTCGCCCTCTAATTTGACGCCGCAGCGCTCGGACCACAACGGCGTAATCACTTTTACCCCCAATTCCACCGACTTTTGGATCGTAAATTCCATCCGATCGCCGCGGGAAATCACTTGCCCCAAATGAATCGCCAACGGACTTTCGCGATCGTCCGAAATACGCTCCCGAATGGTCACGCTCACCGTTTTTTTGTTTGCCTGAGAAATCACGGCGGGATAAATATAATTGGAACCGTCAAACAGCTCGATGACTTCGCCCGCCTGCATGCGCAGCACGCGCCCCACGTGATTCGCCGCTTCTTCGGTTAAGCGACAGGATGACTGATTTAATAAGGATTCGGGATGATAAATTCGAGGAATTCGCATAATTTTTCCGCTAAAAAAGTTAGAGGGCCGTTTATTTTTCGTAAACGGCCTAATGATAAAGGAAAGTGCGGGCAAAATCTTTAAAATTTTTGACCGCACTTGAAGCGAACGATGCGATTAAGCGCGCGGTTTTGCGACGGAATTTCTCGTTACGATATGCGGTTTAAGCAATAAAGTGCGGTGATTTTTTTGCGGGTTTTTAATCCGCTCGAACAGCGTTTCCACGGCGATTTTGCCCAATTCCGCTTTGGGCTGGTGAACAGTTGTGAGCGGCGGCGAGAGGTATCGGGCAAGCGTGATATCGTCGTAGCCGATAACGGAAATATCCTCCGGAATACGCAAGCCGTGCTTCCAGGCGGCTTGATAAACGCCGATGGCAATGGTGTCGCTACAGGCGAAAACGGCGGTCGGCCTCCGGGATTGCGCCAGGAGTTTTTCCATGCCCGCGATACCGCCGTCAAAATCGAACTGACTTTCCACAATCCAGTCCGGATTTACCGTTAAGCCGTTTTCCCGCAAGGCTTTTTGGTAACCGTTCAGGCGGTTCAGCGCCAACGGTTTTTGCAAATTTCCGGTGATAATGCCGATGTGGCGATGACCTTGCTCAATCAGCATGTTGGTGGCGAGATAACCGCCCAGCTCCGAATCTTCGAAAATTTTGTCCGCACTGAGATTCGGCCACCAATCCATAATCACGGTGGGCACGTTGAATTGTAATCTTTCGTTTTGCTGCAAATGGGTTTCCGTACACATCAGCAGCAGCCCGTCCACTTGTTTTTGAATCAGCGTCTGCAGACTTTTGTGCAGACGTTCGCTGTCGCCGTCGGTATTGCACAGAATCAAATTATAGTTATTCCGGCTGCAATAACGTTCCACCGCCGCCACCACTTCGGCGAAAAACGGGTTATTGCTCGCCGTCACCAGCATGCCGATGGTTTGCGTCTGCTGCAACTTAAAACTGCGCGCCAGCGCAGAAGGCTGGTAATTCAGTTCACGCACAATGGCAAGAATTTTTTCGCGGATTTCATCGCTGACATAACGCGTATTGTTGATAACATGCGAGACGGTTGAAGTGGAAACCTGCGCGCGTTTGGCGATATCCTTCATTGTTGCCATTGTGTTACTCCATAAAAAACGACGCGGGTTTGTTTTAATCTTGCTCCGCTAAAAACCGTAAAGTTTCCGCCCGGCTTGGAATGGACGGTTGTGCGCCTTCGCGGGTGACACTGATTGCCGCCGCCGCGTGGGCGAAGGTAATGGCGTCCGCCATGGTTTTGCCGTCTAACAGCGCGGTTAAAAAGGCGCCGTTGAAGGTGTCGCCGGCGGCGGTGGTGTCCACCGCTTGCACCCGGAAGCCGGCAACGATGCCGCCTTTGCCTTGCCGACTAAAATAAACGCCTTTGGAACCGAGCGTGATCAGCACCGTTTCAATGCCTTTGTTATGAAAAACTTGCGCAGATTTGACCGCACTTTGTTCGTCCGTGACGCAAACGCCGGTTAAGATTTCCGCTTCCGTTTCGTTCGGCGTAATGATGTCGACATTTGCCAGCAATTCGTCCGGCAATGGCTGCGCAGGCGCCGGATTCAACACCACGTTGACACCGTGTTTTTTCGCCAATTCGGCGGCTTTCATAATCGCCGGTAACGACGTTTCCAGCTGCATCAGCAAATAATCCGCCGACGCAATTTCCGCCGCAAACCGTTCCACCACCGCTTCATTCAGATGAGCGTTGGCGCCCGCCGAAATCACAATGCTGTTTTCGCCGGTGGCGGCAACCTGAATCATGGCAACGCCCGTGGTTTCGTCTTTCACTTCCACAATCGGCGCGACATTAATTCCGTCCTCCGCAAACGACCGTTTCATGGCGCGACCGATGCCGTCTTCGCCGATACAACCGATAAAGCTCACCGTCATCCGGGATTTATCGCACAACCGCGCGGCCGCCACCGCCTGATTCGCCCCTTTGCCGCCGTAGGCGATGTGATAATGTGAGCCGGTCAAAGTTTCTCCGGGCTTGGCAAAATAAGGGACGGAAATCACATGATCCGCATTAATACTGCCCAAAACCGTGAGTTTTTTCATGATTTAATCCTTAAAAGTGCGGTCAAAAAAGCGGACGTTTTTTTGTCCGCCGTATGAATATTATTCAGTTACCACTTTTAATGCAACCGGGATTTTCGCTTCCACTTTTTCCCCTTTCAGGATTTTATCGGCGGTTTCAACGCCCAGGCTGCCAATCAATTCGGGTTGTTGCGCCACGGTTGCCGCTAATTTGCCGCTTTTAACCGCTTTGACGCCGTCTTCCGTGCCGTCAAACCCGACGACCAACACTTTTTTACCTGCCGCTCCGATGGCGCGCAGCGCGCCTAATGCCATTTCGTCATTTTGAGCGAAAATCGCTTGTACCGCACCTTTGCTGGCCAACAGATTTTCCGTGACATTCAGGCCTTTGGTGCGATCAAAATCCGCAGGTTGGCTCGCCAAAACGTCAAATTTATGTTCTTTAATCGCCTGTTTAAAACCTTCGCCTCGTTCACGGGCGGCAGAGGTACCGGCCAAACCTTCCAGTTGAATCACTTTTGCGCCGTTGCCTAATTTTTGGGCGATGAAATCTCCCGCCATTTTCCCGCCGGCAATATTGTCGGACGCGATATGACTGACCACTTCGCCTTTCGCAGCACCGCGGTCTAATGTGATCACCGGAATTTTGTTACGGTTGGCAATCGCCACCGCATTGCTGACCGCCGTGCTGTCGGTCGGATTGATCAACAACACCTTAGCGCCGCGGACGGTTAAATCTTCCACGTTGGAAAGCTCTTTGGACGGATCGTTCTGGCTGTCCAATACGATTAACTTATAACCGAGTTCATCGGCTTTTTTCTGGGCGCCGTCTCTTAATGACACGAAAAACGGATTATCCAAGGTGGAAACGGTTAATGCAATGGTTTCCTTGGCCAACGCCGAACCGCTGACGGCAAAAGCCAAGACGAAAGATGAAGCTATCGTTGTAAGTTTTTTCATAGGATTCTCCTTTGAGTAACAAATTACGCTTTTTTACTGCCTAAATAATTATCCGCAAGCACCGCGACTAAAATGACAAGCGCTTTGGCAATCATTTGGTAATAAGATGAAATATCTAATAAATTCAGTGCGTTATTTAAGAAACCAATAATCAGCGCACCGATTAATGTGCCCATCACGCGACCTTTACCGCCCATCAAACTGGTTCCGCCCACCACAACTGCGGCGATGGCGTCCAATTCATAAGACACGCCTGCGGTCGGTTGCGCCGAAGAAAGACGCGAGGTGACGATTAATCCGGCGAGAGCGGATAAGAAACCGCTGACGGCAAACACAAACACTTTGATTTTATCCACATTAATGCCGGAAAGCCGGGTGGCGGCTTCGTTACCGCCTAAAGCATAAATATAACGACCGATACGGGTATGTTTTAAAACGTACCATGCGACGGCAAACACCAGCGCCATTAACCAAATCGGGACGGGAACGCCGAATAGGTATCCCGTTCCCAAATAAGAAAACCGGTCCGCCGCTTCGGAAAAGCCGGTGCTGATCGGGCGTCCGTCGGTGTAAACCATAGTAACGCCGCGTAATAATGTCATCGTCACCAAGGTAGCAATAAACGCTTGCACTTTGCCTTTAGCCACAATGACACCGCTGATGCCGCCGAGCAAAGTTCCGAACAGCAATACGGCAGGAATCACCAATAATACCGGGAGTTCACTGCCCACCAACGAAGCGGCGATAGCGCCTGTTAACGCTAACACGGAACCCACGGATAAATCGATGCCGGCAATCAGAATGACAAAAGTCATCCCGACGGCAATAATCGCATTCACCGAAGTCTGGCGTAAAATATTGAGAATATTATCTACCGTGAAAAAATCGGGATTAATCGCCGAAACAATTCCGATTAAAACCAATAATGCTACGATAGATCTTTGTTCTAACAGAAATTTTCCTAATTTAAATGAATTTTGGGTATGCATAAAAAACGTCCTAATTTTTGACCGCACTTTTACCGATTGCCGCCGCTAATAATTTTTCCTGCGTGGCTTCCGCACGGGAAAACTCGCCGCTAATCCGCCCTTCCCGCATCACCAGAATGCGATCGGACATCCCTAACACTTCCGGCATTTCGGAAGATACAATGATGATGCTTAAACCGTCCTGTTTGAATTTATTGATCAACTGATAAATTTCTTTCTTGGCCCCCACATCCACTCCGCGGGTCGGTTCATCCAGAATCAACACGTTCGGACGAGTCATCAAACCTTTTGCAATCGCCACTTTTTGCTGATTACCGCCGGACAGTAAACCGATTTGCTGATCCCGGCTCGGGGTTTTGATGTTAAACATCAAAATAAAATCATCCACCGCCAGCTGTTCCGAATCATGACGAATCCGCCACATTTCGGAAAAATGATCCAAGGCCGTAAGAGACATATTTTCTTTTACCGACATGCCTAAAATTAAGCCGTCGCCTTTGCGGTCTTCGGAAATATACACAATGCCGTTGTCTAATCCGTCTTGCGGACAACTATTTGAAATCTCTCGATTATTTAACCGCACTTCGCCGCTTTCTTTCGGTAAGGCACCGTATAACACTTTCATTAATTCCGTGCGGCCGGCGCCCATCAGCCCCGAAATACCGAGGATTTCTCCGCTGCGCAACCGAAAACTGACATCATGCACACCGCTGCCGGTTAAGTTTTTCACTTCCAGACGGATATCGCCCTGCGGCACATCCACGTGCGGATATTGTTCATCCAAACGACGACCGACCATCATTTCAATCAGACGATCTTCGGTTAAATCGGATACGGCGGATTCGCCGATAAATTGTCCGTCACGTAAAACCGTCACATCGTCGCAAATCTCGAAAATTTCTTTAATACGGTGAGAAATATAAACAATGCCGCGTTTTTCCGCTTTCAATTCGCGGATCACCTTAAACAGCGCTTCCGTTTCCTGGTCCGTTAAAGCGTCCGTCGGTTCATCCATAATGATAACTTTACTTTCGAAACTCAGCGCTTTGGCGATTTCCACCATTTGCTGTTCGCCGATGGAAAGTTCGGCACATAATTGATGGCTGTCGTGCGGTACATTCAAACGCGCCAGTAATTTGTCCGCTTCATCGTACATTTTTTTCCAATCGACGGCGCCCCACGGCGTGGTAAATTCACGTCCTAAGAAAATATTTTCCGCAACGGTCAGATTGCCGACTAAATTCAATTCCTGATGAATAATGCTAATACCCGCTTCTTGCGAATCTTTCGGCCCTTTAAACGCCACCGATTTACCGAGATATTCGATGGTGCCGGCATCTTTGCTATAAATGCCCGTTAGCACTTTCATCAGGGTGGATTTTCCCGCGCCGTTTTCGCCCATTAACGCCATTGCGCGTCCGGCATAAACGGACAAACAGGCGTTGCTCAACGCTTTTACGCCTGGAAAGGATTTGTCTATCCCTTTGATTTTCAATAAAGTTTCATATTCCATACCGCTACCCTAAAATGGTACGCCCGAAACCAAAATGATGTTGGCATAAGGCGAACATTCGCCGGTTCGCACAATGCCTTTGCTGTCGTGAGTCAGTTGCTTAAACGCTTCATGCGAAACGTATTCCACCGGAATTTGATTGCCTTGTTCCGCTGCCAGCTGCGATAAATGCGCTAAAAGTGCGGTCAAAATTTCGGGACTTTTTTCTTTAATCTCAACCGCTAAAATAGCGCGTTCCACAAACATTTCGCTGGTTACCGCATAAAGCGTCTCTAAAAAACCGGGAACGCCTTTCGTTAAAGCTAAATCAATCCGATTGGCGGAATCGGAAATCGGCAACCCCGCATCACATACGGTTAAGGTTTCCGTATGACCGAGAGTCGCAACGGTATAAGAAAGTTGCGCATTTAAAATCGTTGTTTTTTTCATTTTTTTCGCCGTTTTATATTAATCTATGTTATCGAAACGTTTCGATAACCTAAAGATAGAGAAATTTAACGAAAAAGCAAAATGGTTTTGTTCAAATTTGTGAGCCGGATCACGAAAAAAATGTTGCTGTTATTTCGCTAAGATTCTTGTAAAAGTGCGGGCAAAAATCTGCTAGAATATTCGCACTTTTGAGATGGGGCGGATTGACGTTTAAAACGTGGCGATTGAAACTTTTCAGCGGGGCTTTGTGCTGCATCGCAAACCTTACGGCGAAACCAGTTTGTTGATTGATCTGTTTACGGAAGAAACGGGGCGGTTGACCGTTCTTGCGAAGGGTGCGCGGGCGAAACGTTCGGCCTGGAAAGGCGTGTTGCAACCCTTTACGCCGTTATTATTGCGCTGGACGGGAAAAGGCGCGCTGAAAACGCTGACCAAAGCCGAACCCGCCGCTATTGCGCTGCCGTTGCAGCAAACGGCGTTGTTCAGCGGATTTTACGTAAACGAACTGCTCTGCCGCGTGATGGAACCCGAAACGCCGAACGGCGAGTTATTTCAGAATTATCTGCACTGTTTAACCCGCCTGGCTTCGGAAGTCACTGTGGAACCGGCTTTGCGCACCTTTGAATTCCAGTTGCTGACCATGTTGGGCTACGGCGTGGATTTCACTCATTGCGCCGGCTCGGGCGAACCGGTGGATGAAGCGATGACCTATCGTTACCGCGAAGAAAAAGGTTTTTCGGCATCGCTGATTAAAGATAACGCCACCTTTTACGGGCGGGATTTGTTAGCGTTTGAGGCGCGGGATTTTCGCGATCCCGCGGTGCGTTCGGCGGCAAAACGCTTCACCCGTCTGGCGCTGAAGCCTTATTTGGGCAATAAGCCGCTGAAAAGCCGGGAATTATTCACTCAGAACATTTTATTTTTGAAATAACCGTTGTATCCATGGCATTGTTTTACACTCCGCAAAAATCTGCAAAAAAACGCCCGCACTTTCAGGCGCTCACTGCCGATATTGTCGATTTAGATTATCAAGGTTTAGGCGTGGCGAAAATTCAGGGCAAGACCTGGTTTATCGACAATGCGATGCCGTCGGAAACCGTTCAATTTCGCGTGACGGAAGACAAACGCCAGTACGGATTCGGCGTCACCCAAAATATTCTGCGAGCCAGCGCGGTTCGCCAAACGCCGAAATGCCGGTTCTTCGGTCAATGCGGCGGTTGTCAGAGCCAGCATATTCCGCCGGATATGCAACGGGAAGCAAAACGGCAAGCGCTGTTTCAACGCTTACAAAAGCTGCAAAACGACATCGAATTTATGCCGATGATTAGCGGCGATCCCTGGCAATATCGGCGTCGCGTCCGTTTGAGTATGTTATTCAATGAGAAAACCCGCCGGTTGGAAACGGGATTTCGTCGCAAAGGTTCGTCACAAATTGTGGCCATTGACCGCTGTGAAGTGATTGAGCCGGCATTGAATAATTTACTGCCGGATTTGACCGCACTTTTTGTCCGCTTCGATCAGCCGAAATCGTTGGGTCATGCGGAGTTGGTCGCCGCGGATAACGGCGTCGCCCTGTTGTTGCGAGTGACCAAAAATCTCACCGAATCCGACCGCACTTTACTACTCGATTTTGCCGATCAGCGCGGACTGAATCTGTTCGTTCAGGACAATCAGGCTATCCGCTTGCTGCACGGCGAACCGCCTTATTATGAAATTCAAGGATTGCGCCTACAGTTTGACATTCGCGATTTTATTCAGGTAAATGCGGAATTGAACCGGCAAATGGTGGCGACGGCGTTGGATTGGCTGGCGTTAAAAGAGACGGATCGAGTGCTGGATTTATTCTGCGGCATGGGCAATTTTACCTTGCCGCTTAGCCGTTTGGTGAAAAGTGCGGTAGGAATTGAAGGCGTTTCGGCGATGGTGGAAAAGGCGGCAAAAAATGCCGAACAAAACCATTGTGAAAATGTCGAATTTTATCAAACGGATTTGGATTCGCCTTTTGCCGACAAGCCTTGGGCAAAGCGTCCGTTCGATAAAATTTTACTCGATCCGCCCCGCAGCGGTGCGGCATTTGCGTTATCGGCGCTGATCGGGTTGCAGGCGGAAAAAATTCTGTATGTGTCCTGTAATCCGGCAACGTTGCTACGCGATGCGGAAAACCTGCTGCAGGCGGGATATCGCTTGAAACGCGTGGCGATGATCGATATGTTTCCTCACACAGGGCATTTGGAAAGTATTTCGTTATTTGAGAAATAAAAGGAAAGGATATGGTTGCTGTTCGTGGTTCTCATCTGCTCAATCCCAAAGATTTTGTGATTGAAAACTGGTGTGCCGACTTAGGGCTTTCGCCCGAAGTGGAAAACCTTCTGGTGCGGGCTTGGCGTTATTCCCAAACCAAAGCGCAGCAGCTCTTTCTGAACAGCCACTGGTATTTGCGCGACGGTGTGGAAATGGTGGAAATTCTGCACAGTTTGAATATGGACGGCGATACCCTGTTGGCGGCGATGCTGTTTCCGGTGGTGAATGCCAAAATTGTGAACGTGGAACAAATTAAAGAAGACTTCGGCCACAAAATCAGCAAGTTGGTCAAAGGCGTGATCGACATGAACTACATTCGCCAACTGGACGCGTTACAGTCTTCCGACAGCCTGCAAATCGACAATATCCGCCGCATGTTACTGGCCATGGTGGATGATTTCCGATGCGTTATTATTAAACTTGCCGAACGGATTACCTATCTTCGCGACGCCGACAAACGTTACAGTCGGGAAGAAAAAATCGCCGCCGCCAAAGAATGTACCAAAGTTTACGCGCCGTTGGCGAATCGCCTCGGCATCGGGCAACTCAAATGGGAATTGGAAGATTACTGTTTCCGCAATTTACAGCCCGAACAATATCGTATTATCGCCCTTAAACTGAACGAACGCCGGCTCGACCGGGAGCAATATATTCAGGATTTCGTGCAGGAGCTTTCCGGCTATTTACGTGAAAATATCAGCAAAGTGGAAATTTACGGACGGCCGAAACATATCTACAGCATCTGGCGCAAAATGCAGAAAAAAAATCTGGATTTCAGCGGTCTGTACGACATCCGCGCCGTCCGCATACTGGTGCCGAATCTGGAAGATTGTTATACCGCTCTGGGGATCGTGCACACGCATTTCAAACATTTACCGAACGAATTTGACGATTACATTGCCAACCCGAAACCGAACGGTTATCAATCCATCCACACCGTCGTATTAGGCAAAGGCGATAAACCGATCGAAGTGCAGATTCGCACGGAAAAAATGCATGCCGATGCCGAACTCGGGGTTGCCGCTCATTGGAAATACAAAGAAGGTACCACGGGTTCCATGTCCGCTTACGAAGAGAAAATCACTTGGTTGCGCAAGCTGTTGGCGTGGCAGGCGGATATCGCCGACAGCGGCGGCATTGTGGGTGAAATGCGTACCCAAATCTTCGACGATCGGGTTTATGTGTTCACGCCGAAAGGCGAAGTAGTGGATTTGCCGGCAGGTTCCACCCCGCTGGATTTCGCTTACGCCATTCACAGCGACGTAGGACATTGTTGCATCGGGGCAAAAGTGGGAGGTCGGATTGTGCCTTTCACTTATCAGCTGCAAATGGGCGACCAAATCGACATTTTAACCCAAAAAACACCGAATCCGAGCCGAGACTGGTTAAATCCGAACCTAGGCTTTACTCACACGCAAAAAGCGCGGTCAAAAATCGCAGCGTTTTTTAAAAAACTGGATCGCGACAAAAATATTCCGCTCGGCAAAGAACAACTCGATGCCGAACTGGCCAAACAGGGTTTCACGTTGAAACAAGTGGAACAGCTGGGGCTGCCGCGATATAACCTGAAATCGCTGGATGATTTGTATAACGGTATCGGCGGTGGCGATATTAAGCTGAATCAACTGATCAACTTTCTGCAAAACAAACTGGTAAAACCGACCGCCGAACAAGCGGACGCCGAAGTTTTGCGTCATGTCACGCAAAAAAGTGCGGTGAATTCCCAACAAAAAGCGGATAAAAAAGGCTATGTCGTAGTGGAAGGCGTGGGTAATTTAATGCACCACATGGCGCGTTGTTGCCAGCCGATTCCGGGCGATGAAATCGTCGGCTACGTCACCGTAGGGCGGGGAATTTCCATTCACCGGGCGGACTGCGAACAGCTGGCGGAGCTGTCCGCCGTCCATCCGGAACGGGTGGTGGAAACCAGTTGGGGCGATCAGGATCACCAGAACGGCTATCATGTCAGCATCCGGGTGGTGGCCACCGACCGCAACGGCTTGCTGCGCGATATCACCACCGTGCTCGCCAATGAGAAAATCAGCGTGACGGGCGTGTCCAGTCGGGCGGACAATAAACGCCAGATTGCCACGATTGATTTGGAAATTGAGTTGACGAACGTGGAAATGCTGAGCAAAATCACTACGCGTCTTGCTTCTCTTGAAGACGTGATTGACGTCAAACGATTATAACGCTGCGGCATTCAAACATGCCGCAAAACCGGAATTTTAATTTTATGTATGACAAAACGACAGGTTTAACTCACCTCATTAATTCGACCAAATATTCATTGCAAGGGCTGAAAAGTGCGGTCAAAAATGAAGCGGCTTTTCGCCACGAACTGCTGCTCGGTATCGTGGTTATTCCCCTTGCCTTTTGGCTGTCCGGCGACAAAATCGAGCTGGTACTGATGCTCGGTTCTTATTTGATTGTGCTGATTACGGAATTGCTTAATAGCGCCGTGGAATGCGTGGTGGACCGCATCGGCACCGAACACCATGAACTGTCCGGACGCGCAAAGGATCAAGGTTCCGCCGCCGTCTTTGTAGCGTTGGTGAATTTTGTTGTCACCTGGTTCGTTTTATTAATGTTTTAACAGGATGCGTTATGAAAAAATTATTGGTCCTTTCAATTTTATGTGCATTACTGACCGGTTGCGGGGTGAAAGGCCCGCTTTATCTGCCGGCGGAGAATCAGTCTAAACCGGACGTGCAGAAACAAACGCAACTGCAAGTGCAAGAACAAGCCCAACAAAAATAGGATTTCAGCATGGATTTTTTCCACTATAAAAACGATAAACTTTACGCCGAAGATTGCCCAATCACCCGCCTGGCGGAAGAATTCGGCACGCCGCTTTACGTTTATTCCAAAGCCACTTTGGAACGCCATTGGCACGCTTTTGATAACGCGTTCGGCGATTATCCGCATTTAATCTGTTTTGCCGTGAAATCCAATTCGAATATTGCCGTTTTACAGACCATGGCGCGTTTAGGATCAGGTTTTGATATTGTCTCGCAAGGCGAATTAGAACGCGTTCTGACGGCGGGCGGCGAACCGGGCAAAGTGGTGTTTTCCGGCGTCGCGAAAACCGTGGACGAAATCGCCCGCGCTTTGGAAGTCGGCATTCGTTGCTTTAACGTAGAAAGTATTGCGGAACTGCACCGAATTAACGAAGTTGCCGGTAAACTCGGCAAAATCGCGCCGATTTCGTTACGCGTCAACCCTGATGTGGACGCCCATACTCATCCTTATATTTCCACCGGTTTAAAAGAAAATAAATTCGGTGTGAGTGTGGATCAGGCGCGTGAAGTGTATCGCCTGGCGGCGAAATTGCCTCATATCGCCATCACCGGCATGGATTGCCATATCGGCTCCCAACTCACGGAATTACAACCGTTCTTAGATACGGCGGATCGCCTTTTGGTCTTAATCGAACAGCTTAAACAGGACGGCATCTCATTAAAACACCTGGATTTAGGCGGCGGTTTGGGCGTGACTTACAGCGATGAAACCGCGCCTCATCCTACCGACTACGCAAAAGCGTTGCTGGAAAAATTACAGGCTTACAATTTCGAGATTATCCTTGAACCCGGTCGCGCCATTTCCGCCAATTCCGGCGTGTTGGTGACCAAAGTGGAATATATCAAAACCAACGAAGCCCGTAATTTTGCCATCGTTGACGCCGGCATGAACGATATGATTCGCCCGGCGTTATACCAGGCTTACATGAATATTATCGAAGTCGACCGCACTTTACCGCGCGAAAAAGCGGTTTACGACGTAGTCGGCCCAATCTGCGAAACCTCGGATTTCTTAGGAAAAAAACGGGAACTGGCCATTGCTGCCGGCGATTATCTAGTGCAACGTTCCGCCGGGGCCTACGGCGCCAGCATGAGTTCAAACTACAATTCGCGCCCCCGCACCGCAGAAGTGATGGTTGACGGCGACAAAGCGTTCTTAATTCGCCGCCGCGAAAGCTACGAAAATCTTTGGCAACTTGAAAATCTTTTGCCGTAACAAGGAGTTATCATGAAATTATATTATTTGAAAGGCGCCTGTTCATTGGTTCCGCATATCGCATTGGAATGGATCGGCAAACCCTTTGAGGCGGTGGAAGTCAACCGTGAGCAAATTAAATCGCCGGAATATTTAGCGCTCAATCCGCAAGGCGCCGTGCCGTTATTACAAGACGGCGATTTTTTGCTGTCGCAAAATATCGCGATTCTGAGCTATTTGGACGATCTTTATCCCGAAGCGAAATTATTCGGTAGCGCTACGGTGCAAGATAAAGCTAAGGCCATGAAATGGCTGGCATTTTGTAACGCCGATTTGCACAAAGCTTTTGTGCCGGTTTTCCGTCCGCCGGTTTATGCGCAGGGAAATGAAGAATTATTAAAACAGGTTCGCCAAGCCGCCGGACAACAAATTCTGGATTTATTGGCAATTGCGGACGATTGCCTGGGTAAACAGATTTTCTTAGGCGAACGCATTTCTGTGGCGGATGCGTATCTTTACGTCGAACTGCGCTGGTGCAACGCGCTGGGCTTAGATTACAGTCACTTACGCCACCTCGACGCCTTCTATCGCCGGGTCGGCGAAAACGTCGGCGTGCAAGCCGCCTTGAAAGCCCAGGGTTTATCCGCTTAAACGGTTAAAAAAACTCGCTCAAAATCGACCGCACTTTTACGGTTTGAAAGTACGGTCTGTTCGGATACAACAGAGAACAAGCCCGATTGATGACAAATCCGCGCTTTTATTCCGGCTAACGCGACATTACTGACCGTAATAGGCGTTTTTGCCGTGTTTGCGCAGATAATGTTTATCAAGCAATTCCTGTTGCATAGGTTGAACATTCGGGCGAATTAATTTGCTGAATGCGTTCATATAGGCAATTTCTTCCAATACCACCGAATTATGTACGGCGTTGAAGCCGTCTTTGCCCCACACGAACGGACCGTGAGAATGAACTAACACCGCCGGAATATCCGTCGGGTTGATGCCGCGTTTACGGAAAGTTTCTACGATCACTTTTCCCGTTTCCAGTTCGTATTCGCCGGCAATTTCTTCCGCTGTCATTTTGCGGGTGCAGGGAATGGCGCCGTAGAAATAATCGCCGTGAGTGGTTCCTAACGCAATCAGATCTTCGCCCGCTTGCGCCCAAGCGGTTGCATGGCGGGAATGGGTATGCACGATACCGCCGATTTCAGGGAACTGACGATAAAGTTCCAGATGCGTCGCCGTATCGGATGAAGGCTTTTTATCGCCCCACACGTGATTACCGGCTAAATCCACAATCACGATATCGTCCGCGCTCATCACATCGTAATCTACGCCTGAAGGTTTAATCGCGACCAAACTTTTTTCGCGGTCAATTTCGCTTACATTGCCCCAGGTAAAGGTAATTAATTTGTGTTTTGGCAATTCAAGATTTGCTTCAAGTACACGTTCTCTTAACTCTTTTAACATTGGAAACCACCTTCTTTCATTTTTTGTTCAATCCAGCGACGGGCGTTAATAATTTCGACAATCGGCTCGTCTGATTTTTCCGTCCACATTTCGATTAAAAACGCGCCGCGATAATTCAATTTTTGTAAAATCCGGAATACGTTTACAAAATCCACACAACCTTCGCCGAAAGGCACGTCGCGGAATTGTCCTTTGCAGGTTTCCGTCACTTTGTAGGTGTCTTTTAAATGGATTTTGGAAATTTTATCAATACCGAGGGTTAATTCTTCTTCCACATTGTCATTCCAGGCGGACAGATTACCCACATCGGGATAAACCGTAAACCACGGCGATTTAATGATTTCGTCCCATTTTTTCCAACGGGAAATCGAACTCATAAATTCGGTATCCATGATTTCCACCGCCAAGGTCACTTCATTGGCGGCGGCTAACGCCGTCGCCCATTCCATACCTTCCCGGAAGCGTTGTAACGTGCCTTCGTCCTGTTCTTCGTAATAGACGTCGTAACCCGCCAGTTGGATTGTCCGAATACCTAAATCCACCGCCAGCCGAATGGCTTTTTCCATAATTTCATAGGCTTTTTGGCGGGTCGCTTCGTCATGGCTGCCGAACGGAAAACGGCGATGCCCGGATAAACACATGGAAGGGATCGTCACGCCGGTTTTAATGATTGCGGACACCAACTCGATACGTTGTTCCGCTGTCCAGTCTAAACGGGCAAGCCGCTCATCGGTTTCATCAATTGAAATTTCGACGAAATCAAAACCGCAGGCTTTGGCGATAGATAAACGATCCTGCCAGCTGATTCCTTTGGGTAATGCTTTTTCATAAATACCTAATTTATGTTTTCTCATCGGCATCTCCTGTTTTATCCGATTTTTTAAATATTAAGCCAGAATCACTTCCAGTCCTCTGTCTTTTAATGCCTTAATGATTGTCGGATCCGCTTCTTTACCGGTAATCAATATGTCGATATTTTTCAACTCGTTAAACAACATTCCCACTTGTTTACCAAGTTTCGAACTGTCCAGTAATACAACATATTTGTTGGCCTTCGACGACATTTGCCGTTCGGAATTGGCAATAATCATATCCGTTTTATACAATCCTTCCGTGGTAAAGCCTTTTCCGCTGGTAAACATAATATTGGCGGCATAAATCGCTTCATTCTGATTATTTAAAGACAGCATCACCTGCTTATCCTTATTGTACTGACCGCCGATAATCACGATGTCGTCATGATCATGCTGAATGAGATAATTCGCCAACGGAAGATAATTGGTAATAATCTGTAATTTTCGCCCGCACAAATAGCCGCCCAACACTTGCATGGTCGAACCGCAGGTCAACACCACACTTTCGCCGTCCAGGCACAGGCGGCCGGCGGCTTGCGCAATTCGCCGTTTTTCCTCCAGATTATGGATATTACGGACTTGTTCCAACTCAATACCGGTGCTGATCTTTTCCGCTCCGTTTCTGACTTTAACCAATTTACCGAGCGCATTTAACTTATTAATATCACGACGGGCTGTAGCGGGAGAAACGCCTAAGAGTTGGATAATTTCCGTTGTTGAAAGGACCGTTTTTTCGTCTAATAGATTTAATAGCTGCTTGTGACGATAATTTTCGTTCATTATTATATTTCCTAATTTTTGTAATCATTTTAAATCATAATGAACAGGAAAAGCCACCTTTAGCGCGTAAAAGTGGCTTTATTATCAATCTTACAGAATGGATTTAAACGGAACGTTCGGTTCTTGTTCGAAACAATCGTCAAAACCGCGCGGATGATGATATTCCACTAAATCTTTATCGCGCGGATAAACATATTTACCGCCCACTTCCCAGATAAACGGATGGAATTGATATTGCAGGCGATCTTTACGCATCCGGTAAAGCGCAAGAATTTCATCGGTGCTGGCGGTAAAGTTTGTCCAGATATCATGATGAACCGGAATCACCACTTTCGCCCGCAAACATTCCGCCATACGTAGAATATCTATAGACGTCATTTTATCCTGAATACCCAACGGATTTTCGCCGTAACTGCCTAACGCCACATCGATATCGTAATCTTTACCGTGTTTCGCATAATAAATCGAATAATGGGAATCCCCGGAATGATAAATGTTACCGCCCGGCGTTTTAATCAGATAGTTAACGGCTTTCAGCCCCATTTCTTCATCGCTCGGACAAATACCGTTCAATTCACCGCCGTTATCTTCCGCGCCGCGCGCCGGTAATGTCACCAGACAGGTACGGTCAAAAGAATCCAACGCCACCAGTTCAAGATCTTTAATTTTCACGCTGTCGCCGGGTTTCACCACTACACAGCGTTCTTCCGGCACGCCCCATTTTTTCCACATATCCACGCAATACTGCGGACCGATAAACTTAACGTGATTTAATGCCGGATTTTGAATCACCGCCGCCGCCACGTTCACATCGATATGGTCGTTGTGATAATGGGTCGCCACAATGGCGTCCACTTTATTAATCGCGAACGGATCCAACACGCTGACGGAATTACGCAAATTCGGTTGCAATTTACGCACGCCCGCCATATTTGCCATTTGATGACCGCGCACCATGTCTTTCACTTTTTTGGTCGCTTTACCCCGACCGCACCATAAATCGATACATAAATTGGCGTCACCCGGCGTTTTCACCCACAAACCGACGCAGCCTAACCACCACATCGCCACATTATTAGCGGGCACTTCTTCCTGTTCGATTTCTTCGTTAAGCCAGGTTCCCCATTCCGGAAAGGTCGAAAGAATCCAGCTTTCCCGGGTAATTTCATTTACTTTGCTCATATTACGCTCCTCTATAGCGGACAGAATGACAATAACTCAATCACAAATAATCATAAACAATCATAAAAATTTGTAAAACAATTTTTTATATTTTTGTGATGAAGATCTCATTTTTAACAGAACCCATCGCTTAAATAGTAAAATTTTCAGACAAATCACCCTTTTTTGATTGGAAAAAATGGCAACACGAAAAAGTGCGGTCAATTTTTTGATGATTTTTTCTGACAAAATAAATTGTGATCTAGCTCACAAATAATCAAAAATAATCTTTCATAATTAAATTCGAAGGTCTATCATGCATTCCGGTAGCTAATTGTCAGCCGTAAAAAATCGTGCGTTAACTACATCGTTCTCATCATCTATAGGAGAATTACTATGGAAATCTTTATGTGGATCAACGAACAGATCCTGTCAAAGGCCCCTTTGTTACTGGGTATCGTCGCCTGTATAGGGTACATTCTGTTGAAAAAAGATACCGCAACCATTATCAAAGGAACCATTAAAACCATTGTCGGCTTCATGTTGGTACAAGTGGGGGCCGCCACCTTAGTTCAGGGTTTTAAACCTATTATTGACAATCTGGCTAAATTCCACGGTTTAGCCGGCGCGGTGATCGATCCTTACACCAGTATGCAGGCGACCATTCAAACCATGGGCGAAAATTACGCCTGGGTCGGTTATGCCGTGTTACTTGCGCTGGCTATCAATATTCTGTTGGTGGTATTCAGACGTTTCACCGGTATCCGCACAATCATGCTGACCGGCCACATTATGTTCCAGCAGGCGGGTTTAGTGGCGGTGTTCTATATGATTATCGGCGCGTCTATGTGGGAAACCGTGATTTACACCGCCGTGATTATGGCCTTATATTGGGGTATATCGTCCAATATCATGTATAAAGCCACGCAATCCGTTACCGGCGGCGCCGGCTTTTCTATCGGTCACCAACAGCAGGTTGCGTCCTGGATCGCCACAAAAATCGCCCCGAAATTAGGTGATAAAAAAGACAACGTAGACCACATGGATTTACCGAAATGGTTACATATTTTCCACGACAGCATTTCCGCCACCGCGATCGTGATGTCCGTATTCTTCGGCATTATTTTGCTTTCTTTCGGCTTGGAAAATCTGCAGTCCATGGCGGGAAAAACACACTGGACCATCTATATTCTTGAAACCGGTTTGAAATTCGCCGTTGCCATTCAGGTTATCGTCATGGGCGTACGGATGTTTGTGGCGGAATTATCCGAAGCCTTCAAAGGGATTTCCGAACGCGTAATTCCCAATGCCGTGCTCGCCATTGACTGTGCGGCGATCTATGCTTTCTCGCCAAACGCCATGGTATTCGGCTTTATGTGGGGCGCCATCGGTCAGTTCGTTGCGGTCGGCATCTTATTGGCGGTAGGCGCGCCGATTCTGATTATCCCGGGCTTTATCCCGATGTTCTTCTCTAACGCCACCATCGGCGTATTCTCCAATCATTTCGGCGGTTGGAAAGCGGTTATGAAAATCTGCTTTGTCATGGGAATTATCGAAGTACTGGGCTCTGCCTGGGTCATTCAATTATTAGCCAGCCAGGGCACCACCTTCAATGGCTGGATGGGCATGGCGGACTGGGCGTTATTATTCCCGCCAATCTTACAAGGCATCGTAAGCATCCCGTTCTTTTTCTTCATTCTGCTTGCCTTATCTCTGGTTTATATGTATTTTGCCTCTAAGAGATTACGCGCCGATGAAGCGGCAGCCGCTGCGGCGGGCAAAACCCTGGAACAAATGGACGGCTACGGTTTAGAAGAAGAAACTGAAATTGAAACGCAACCGATGCAAACGGAATCGGCAGCCGTACAAAGCGGCGAACGCCCGATTCGGATTCTGGCGGTATGCGGTTCCGGCCAGGGTTCGTCCATGATGATGAAAATGAAAATTAAAGGCTATCTGGACAAACGCGGTATCCCGAACATTATGGATTCCTGCGCTGTCACCGATTACAAAGGTAAACTCAATGAAATCGACATCATCGTCGCCTCGCAACATTTGGCCGACGAAATTGACGTCGGCGAAGGCAAATCCGTACTCGGCGTAAAAAATATGCTGAATCCGAATTCATTCGGCGACGAATTGGTCGAGCTGATTAAAAAACATACGGAACAATAACGCCAAACCGTTCTTCCCCGATTTTCGCTCGGGAAAGAACGGCCTCATCTCATAAACAGGAGGAATATAGCATGTTAAAAGAATCTCTCGTCGAAAATAATTCCATCAAACTCAATCAAACCGCCGCGGACTGGAAAGAAGCCATTAAAATCGGCACGGATTTACTGGTGGCGGCCGGCACCATCGAACCGCGTTATTACGATCACATTATCGACAATATTGAAAAAATGGGCCCTTACATCATTCTGGCGCCGGGTCTGGCAATGCCGCACGCCCGTCCGGAAGAAGGCGTCATCAAAACCTCTTTCGCGTTGGTCACGCTGAAAGAACCCGTCGTCTTCCAGGGCGAAGAGGAACCGGTTTCCGTCTTTATCACACTGGCGGGCAGCGATTCGGACAAACACATGGAAGGGTTAATGGAAATCACCCAAACCCTGGATGATCCGGACAGCGAAAGCGGCGTCGATTTGGATAAAATTCTGCGCTGCCAAACTAAAGAAGACGTGCTGGCGGTGATTGACGCCGCATTAAACGAATAAAAAAAGCGTCGTCATTTTTATTCGCAATCCTTTTAAGGATTCAAGGACCGTTGGCAAAGCCAAGGTTCAAAAAACGATGCTTTTTTTGACCGCACTTTTAACAATTTCAAATCAGACAGAGGAAAATAAAATGAGCAAACCGTTACTGCAAATCGCATTGGATTCACTTACCCTGGAAAAAGCCGTCGCCGACGCCAAACAAGCGGAAAATTCGGTAGAAATCATTGAAGTGGGCACCATTCTCGCCTGTGCCGAAGGCATGAAAGCCGTTTCCGTTCTGCGCGCGCTACATCCGAGCCACATCATCGTGTGCGATTTAAAAACCACCGACGGCGGCGCCATTTTAGCTAAAATGGCTTTCGAAGCCGGCGCAGACTGGCTAACGGTTTCCGCCGCCGCCCATCCGGCGACCAAAGCGGCCTGTAAAAAAGTGGCGGACGAATTTAACGCCGCCCATCCGGATCTCAAAGTAAAAAAAGAAATCCAAATCGAAATTTACGGCAACTGGACATTAGATGACGCCAAAGACTGGGTGGCGTTAGGCGTACAACAAGCGATTTATCACCGCTCCCGCGACGCCGAACTCGCCGGCAAAGGCTGGACGCCGGAAGATGTGGAATTAATGAAAAAACTCTCCGATTTAGGGCTTCAACTTTCCATCACCGGCGGCATTATTCCGCAGGATATTCATTTATTCAAAGAAATCAAGAACGCCAAAGCCTTCATTGCCGGTCGCGCGTTAGTGGGCGAAAAAGGCCAACAAACCGCCGCAGCCATTCGCGAACAGATAAATCAATATTGGGCATAATACCGGCTGTTGCGGTATAAAAGTGAAAAGTGCGGGAAAATTTCAGCCTGTTTTTTAATCTAAAAAACGTTTGGAATTTTGACCGCACTTTTACGTTAATTAGCATAGTAGACAAATGGGTTACTAATTTCTTGAAAACTATACCCCAAAGCATTCCAATCATAATCCTCATCATTCTCTGTCGATAATTCCGCCTGTAATAAACCGTAAGGATCATAAGGTCTGTCCTGAGACAGCTGATACCCGATATTTGCAATCGCCGTCGCCCCCATTTCCGTTAACAGCGGATACTTCTCAATCCCTTGACCGACTTTCGGTAA
>NZ_JARQTO010000009.1:0-200101 GCF_029577735.1 Exercitatus varius
ACCTTAAGTCTTCTGTTTTTTTTAAAACGAATCTTATCGGTGCCCACACAGATTGTCTGATAAATTGTTAAAGAGCAAAAATTGGTCGGCGAGATAGGATTTGAACCTACGACCCACTGGTCCCAAACCAGTTGCGCTACCAAGCTGCGCTACTCGCCGTTAGAATCTTAAAAAATAAGATGGGGTGGCTAATGAGACTCGAACTCACGACAACTGGAATCACAATCCAGGGCTCTACCAACTGAGCTATAGCCACCATTGATTTATTGTATATACGCTGACTCTGGCGCGCTCGACAAGATTCGAACTTGCGACCTTTGGCTCCGGAGGCC
The DNA here is from genome assembly GCF_029577735.1 of Exercitatus varius. Lineage (NCBI taxonomy): Bacteria > Pseudomonadati > Pseudomonadota > Gammaproteobacteria > Pasteurellales > Pasteurellaceae > Exercitatus > Exercitatus varius. Next base: position 333 of record NZ_JARQTO010000009.1, read on the forward strand.
AACGCTCTATCCAACTGAGCTACGAGCGCTCAGCGCGTCGTTGCGGGGCGTATATTAAGGATTTTCCTTATGCTTGTCTAGCATTTTTTTGAAAAAATCGAACATTTATTTTCTTTTGCTGCTTATTTATTCAAATTGTTTAGAATTCAACATTTTTTTGCTTAAATTTTAGCTTTCGGTCTGATTTTTCTTTTCTTCCAGGGCTGCCCAGCGTTCAAAGGCTTGCTCCAGCGCTTGCTCCTGTTCGGCTAATTCCTGTAATTTTGCCGTCGTATATTCATGCGGTTGCTGGAAAAATTCCGGCGCACTCACTTCGTTCTGAAGTGCGGTCAATTTTTCTTCTAAATTTTCTAATAATTGAGGCAGTTGTTCCAGTTCCTGTCGTTCTTTGTAAGAAAGTTTCAACGGGCGTTGGCGCTCAGGTTGAAAAACTGTTTTAATTTCGACCGCACTTTTCGTTGTTTTTTTCTGTTTTGATTCTTCTTCCGCTTTTTTCGCCAGCACGTTCGCCTGCTGCTGTTTAGCATCGAAAAAACCGCCTACATATTTATTGAGCACGCCGTTGCCTTCAAACAGATAACATTCCGTCGCCACATTATCGATAAACTGACGATCGTGGCTGACAATGATCAATGTACCTTGGTAATCCGCTAAAATTTCTTCCAGCAGCTCAAGGGTTTCTACATCCAAATCGTTGGTCGGTTCGTCCAGAATAAGCAGGTTATTCGGTTTCAGTAATAATTTTGCCAATAGCAGGCGGTTACGTTCGCCGCCGGACAGCGCTTTCACCGGCGTCATCGCTCGTTTAGGCGGAAACAAAAAATCCTGTAAATAGCCCAACACGTGGCGTTTTACGCCGTTAACCTCAATATCCTGTTTGCCGTCCGCCACATTGTCCATAACGGTTTTTTCCGGATCCAGATCCTCACGGTATTGATCAAAATACGCAACATCCAGTTTTGTTCCGCAGCGAATGGCGCCCGAAGTAGGTTGCAATTGCCCCAGCAATAACTTGATAAACGTGGTTTTCCCGCAACCGTTCGGCCCCACCAGGGCAATTTTATCACCGCGCAAAATCGTGGTGCTAAAATGGGAAAGCAAGGTTTTTCCTTCAATTTCATAACCGGCGTCTTTCACTTCAAACACAATTTTTCCCGAACGACTTGAGGTATCCAGCTGTAATTTCGCCGAACCCAACACATCGCGGCGCTGACGCCGTTCTTCGCGCAACGCTTTCAGCGCGCGCACTCGTCCTTCGTTACGGGTACGCCGCGCTTTAATGCCTTGGCGAATCCACACTTCTTCCTGCGCTAATTTTTTATCAAACAATTCGTTTTGTAAGGCTTCGACCCGCAGATTTTCCTCTTTTGCAGCGAGATAAGTGTCATAATCTCCCGGATATGACACCAAACGCCCGCGATCCAAATCCACAATTCGGGTCGCCATTTTCTTGATGAAAGAACGGTCATGAGAAATAAACACCATGCTGCCGCCAAAGCCCGACAGAAATTCTTCCAGCCATTCAATGGCATCCACATCCAAGTGGTTAGTCGGTTCATCTAACAGCAAAATATCGGGATCACACACCAGCGCCCGCGCCAATGCGGCTTTCCGCAGCCAACCGCCGGACAATTCCGACAGCGACGCCTCCGGATTTAATTCCAGTTTTCCCAATACTTCCTTAATTTTATTTTCGAACTGCCAGCCGTTTTCGTGTTCCAGTTTCGCCTGAACCTGAGACAGCCGGCTCAGCGTCGCCTCGTCGTATCGGTTTTCCAGCTGTACGGAAATTCGGTGATATTCTTTTAGTAAATCCGCCAGATGGCCAATGCCTTCCGCCACATAATCAAACACATTCCCTTCGGCGTGGCGGGGCGGATCCTGCTCTAAACGCGAAATAACCAAATCTTTTTCAAATTGCAGTTTGCCGTCGTCCATCACCACTTCGCCGGACAAAATTTTCAGCAAGGTCGATTTACCGGCGCCGTTGCGTCCTACCAAACAAACCCGTTCGTTCGCTTCGATATGTAAATCAGCGTGATCTAACAAAGGCGCGTCGCTAAAAGAAAGATATCCGTTGGTTAAACTGATCAGTGGCATAAAGTAAAAAATTCCGGTTAAATCATAATGTCGGGGGATTTTAGCATCTTTTATGTAAAAGTGCGGGCAAAAAAACGATCGTTTTTTCTCCCGCACTTTATGAAACGGCTGTCAACCTAACGCCCGCGCGATGTTTTTATCCATGCGTTTGCGCCATTGCTGCGCCACCATTTTTTGCGACACGTATTTGCCTTTGGCATTGAAAGCTTCTTCTTTCGGCAGTTTTTCAATGCGGCAAGCGCACACTTTATATTCCGGGATGCGCGCAAATTGGTCTAACGCGGCATTGGTCAGCCAGTTGCAGTTGCCGTCGGCAAAATGGAACGGCATCCAGCATTCGCCCGGATTGGTTTTATCCGATACGCGCGCTTCCGAAGTAATTCGCCCCCGACGCGACGTAACGCTGACCCGTTCGCCGTCCACAATACCTAAAGATTTGGCATCCGCCGTGTTGATTTCCACGAAAGAATGTCCGACGATTTCCATCAGGCCTTCGGTTCTTGCCGTCATTGCCGAAGTGTTGTAATGATACAAAATCCGTCCGGTTGTTAACATTAACGGATAATTTTTATCCGGTAATTCTTTCGCCGGTTTATATTCCGTCGGATAGAATAAGCCTAATCCGCGGACCATTTTGCCTACATGCATAATCGATGTGCCCGGGTGATATTTGTCCGTGCACGGCCATTGCAAGGATTGAGTCGGTTCGTTTTCCAAACGCGCATAGCTCATACCGTGGAACGACGGTGTGACCGAGGCCATTTCATCGAAAATTTCCGAGGCGGTTAGCGTCGGTTGGTTATAGCCCATGCGGCGCATCAGTTCGCAGATAATATCCGTATCGAGGCGAGAGTTTCCCGGCAAGGTCACCGCTTTGCGAACCCGTTGCACGCGACGTTCCGTGTTGGTGAAGGTGCCGTCTTTTTCCGCATAGGAACGTCCCGGCAGCACCACATCAGCCAGTAACGCGGTTTCCGTCATAAATAATTCCTGCACGACGAGGAAATCCAACGCATTCAATGCTTTCACGACATGAGCGCTGTCCGGATCCGTCACCACCGGATCTTCACCGCAAATGTACAACCCCTTCACTTCGCCTTTAATGGCTTTCGGGAAAATATCGGTGGCGTGCGTTCCCACATGCGCCGGTAACTCAACGCCCCAGGCTTTCTCAAATTTTTCGCGGATTTCAGGGTTGGTCACCGGTTGATAGCCGGGGAATTTATCCGGCATTGCGCCCATATCGCAGGCCCCTTGCACGTTGTTTTGTCCGCGCAACGGGTTAACGCCGCAACCTTCACGTCCCAGTTTGCCCACCATCATGGCCATGTTGGACATGGACATCACCCCTTCCGTACCGGTGGAATGTTCGGTCACGCCGAGGCAGTAAATAATCGGCGCTTTTTTAGCTGAAGCGTAAATTCTTGCCGCCGCACGCAAATCGTCCGGATCAATTCCGCAGATTTTCGCTACGCGTTCCGGCGTATAATCTTTCACGATTTTTTTCAGCTCTTTAAATCCTTCCGTGCGTTCGGCGATGAATTGTTCATCAATTAATCCTTCTTTGATGAAAATATGACACATCCCGTTGGCAAAGGCGATATTGGTGCCCGGACGCAATTTTAAATGCACGTCCGCCTGCTTGGTCAATCCGATGTCGCGCGGATCCACCACAATCAATTTGGTGCCTTTGCGTACCGCTTCACGGATTTGCATCCCCACCACCGGATGCGCTTCTTCCGGATTGGATCCCACCAACAAAATCGCATCCACATCATGCGTGATATCGTAAATCGGATTGGTCATCGCTCCGGAACCCAGGGTTTTTGCCAAGCCTTCTACGGATGCGGAATGACAGACGCGAGCGCAGTTATCGGTGTTATTGGTACCGAAACAGGTGCGCACCATTTTCTGTACCATATAAATATCTTCGTTCGGCGAACGGGAACAGGCAAATCCCGCCAGAGAATCCGGGCCGTATTGGCGTTTCAACGTCATAAATTTGGAGGCGACCAAATCAAGCGCTTCATCCCAGCTTGCTTTACGGAATTTACCCGTCGCGCGATCTTTAATCAGCGGATCCGTCAACCGATCTCCGGACATCACGAATTTATAGGAACCGAAACGCCCTTTCACACATAAACGTCCGCCGTTAGACGGCCCGTTCACCGCTTCCGCGCCTACCAGTTTGTTGTCTTTTACCAATAATTCGTATTGACAACCCACGGCACAGTGCGGGCAAGTGGTTCGCACCCGTGAAATTTCCCAAGTGCGGTACGATTTTGCTTCTTTTTTATAAATCGCGCCGGTCGGACAGGCTTCCGCACAGTTACCGCAAGATTCGCAATCCGTTTCTTTCCAGTTCTTTCCGAACGGCGTTTCAATAGTGCGGAAAATGCCCCGTGAAGTCAGTTTAATGGAATCGCAGCCGCTCACGTTGGCACAAGTATTAATACAGCGTTGGCAATGAATGCACAAATCCGGACGATATCCCAGGAACGGGTTGTCTTCCACATGCGGAACTTCAATGCCGGCTACGCGAATATTTTCGTAACTTGATTCGGAAATGCCGCATTGATGACAGACGTTTTGCAGCTCGCAGGCACCGTTAGACGGGCAGGAAAAACAAATCAGATTATGATGAGAAAGAATTAAATCCAGCGCCATGCGACGGGATTTCACTACGCGATCCGTTTGGGTTCGAACCACCATGCCGTCCTGCGCCAAAGTATTACAGGAAGTCGGCAATTTGTCATAGCCTTCCACTTCCACCACACAAACGCGGCAGGAACCGATATTGCTCACATCTTTTAAATAGCAAAGCGTAGGAATATTGATACCTACGGATTTTGCCGCTTCGAGCACGGTTGTTCCTTTTTCGACCTGAACAGTTAATCCGTCAATGGTTAAATTAATCATAGATCACGTCCTCCCTGTAATACTCCACAACCGAAATGATCGCAACGCAGACAGCGGGCGGCTTCCTGCATGGCTTCTTCATAAGTATACGGATTTTCTACATGTTCAAAGTCGCGTTTACGAATGTAAGCCGGTCGTTCCGTAATATTGGCGCGACCGACCTGAATGCGCATATTTTCTTTTGGCTCCGGCGCCCGGGTTTCACAAGGGAACTTATGATGGTAACCCAAGTATTCGTCGATATTGTGCGCCGCCACTTTACCCGCCGCAATGGCTTTAATCGCCGTCGACGGACCGGTGGCGCAGTCCCCCCCCACAAAGACACCGGGGATCTCCGGCACCGCGGTAGTCAATTCGGATTGAAATACGCCGCGATTCGCCGGCATCCCGAATTCTTCAAACGGACGGCTGATAATATCCTGCCCCACCGCGATTAAAATCACATCACAATCAATGGTAAACGGCGGTTTCTTCACCGCCACCGGACTCGGACGACCGCCGTGATCATAAGGTCCCGTCATTTGCGGCTGCACCGTTAACCCCGTACAGTTGCCCTGTTGGTCTTTTTCAATGGCGAGCGGCGCGGCTAAAGTGATTAATTCAATCCCCTCCATAATCGCCGCTTCAATTTCCGCATGCAACGCCGTCATATCATCCTGACGGCGACGATACACAATGCGCACGTCTTTGGCTTTACAACGTACTGCGGAACGGGCGGCGTCCATAGCAACGTTACCGCCGCCAATCACCACCACCACTTTATCGCTGTAATCCGGAATATTGCCGTTACCGATGCCGTCCAGCATTTCCACGGCGGAAAAAACATTGTTTGCATCGGCACCTTCAATACGCAAACTTTTACCTTTTTGCGCGCCGATACTGACGAACATGGCATCGTAATCCGCTTTAATTTTTTCAATCGGCATATCTTCACCGACCATTACGCCGTATTTCACTTCGATATTACCGGCGGATAAAATCGCATTCAAATCCTGATCTAACCGATCTTTCGGGAAGCGATAATTCGGAATCCCGTAACGCAGCATCCCGCCCAAAGCTTTCTGTCGTTCGAAAATCGTGACGCGATGCCCCATTTGGGCAAGGAAATAAGCGCAGGTTAACCCTGCCGGCCCGCCGCCGATTACCGCCACTTTTTTACCGGTATCCGGCAACGGTTGCGGCACCTTAACGGTGTCTGCCGCCACTTGATCCACCGCGTATTTTTTCAACCCGCGGATATTAATGGCGTCATCAATCAAACGGCGACGACAACGTTCTTCGCAGGGATGTTCGCAAACCAATCCGCAAGCGGTCGGCAACGGGTTATCTTTACGGATAAGATTTATGGCTTCGGCATAATTGCCGTCGCCGATATGGGCGATATAACCGGGAATATCCACATGCGCCGGGCACATATTAATGCAGGGGATCTTTTGTCCGACGCTTTTCAGGCAAGATTTATTATGAATATGACTTTCGTATTCGTCTTTGAATTCTTCAATGCTGTCAAGAATCTCAAAAGCGGGTTGATAGCCGATAGCGCAGTCGGAACCGTCGCGAATCATCTCCGCCAGCGCTCGAATTTGTTTCATGGTGGATTCGTCACCCTCGCCGTCCAGCACTTTTCTTACCAAAATCGATAACTGCGGGATGCCGTCACGGCAAGGCACGCATTTACCACATGTTTGGCTGACGGAAGAACGCAAAGACGCATATTGCACCACTAACGGACAAGTACCGGGCGGAAAACTCTGGACTTTACTGACAAATTTATCGATTAACACACCGATTTTTGTATCGTAGTTGTCCTCCGGCATCAGAAAAAACTTCGCCATAGCAATCACTCCAACATAGTTTCAGGTAAAAAAAGCAAATCAAAAAGTAACCGTTCCAATCTATAGCAAACATGTAGATGTGTAAATTTCCCCCGACCGGAAAATGCATTTATTTTGATCCACATCAGTATTCCCACACAATAAATATGTGTTTCGCTTTTGCAAAAAGTTTTCGTGCAAACACGAACCAATCCTACCGATATTTCCGCCGCATTTTGCATCCGATAAAAATTACGCTAAAATCGACCGCACTTTTTTAATCCGGAGCGAAAAATGCGCCTGTTTATAGCCGAAAAACCCAGCCTTGCCCGCGCCATCGCCGATGTTTTGCCGAAACCGCACAGTCGCGGCGACGGCTTTATTCGCTGCGGCGAAAACGATTATGTCACCTGGTGCGTAGGGCATTTGCTGGAACAGGCGGAACCCGATGCCTACAACCCGATTTATAAACAATGGCGGTTGGAACATTTACCTATTATTCCGCAAAAATGGCAGCTGATCCCGCGCAAGGAAGTGGCGAAGCAACTGAAAATTGTGGAAAAACTGATTCATCAGGCCGACGAACTGGTTAACGCGGGCGACCCGGATCGGGAAGGTCAGTTATTGGTGGACGAAGTATTCAGTTACGCCAATTTGCCCGCCGATAAAAAGGACAAAATTCAACGCTGTCTGGTGAGCGATCTCAACCCGAATGCGGTGGAAAAAGCCGTCAACAAGCTACAACCGAACCGCAATTTTATTCCCTTGGCGACCTCCGCCCTTGCCCGCGCCCGCGCCGATTGGCTGTACGGCATCAACATGACGCGCGCCTACACTATTCGAGGGCGTCAAGCCGGCTACAACGGCGTATTATCCGTAGGACGCGTGCAAACGCCCGTGCTGGGACTGATTGTGCGCCGCGATCAGGAAATCGAAAATTTTCAGCCGAAAGATTTTTTTGAAGTGCTGGCTCACATAAAAACTGAGCAAAATTCTACCGCACTTTCCTTCTCCGCATTGTGGCAACCGTCGAAAGCCTGCGAAGATTATCAGGACGAAGACGGCCGCGTGCTTTCCCGCGCGCTGGCGGAAAACGTGGTGAAACGCATTGCGCAACAACCCGCGGAAGTGACGGCATACGAAGACAAGCGGGAAAAGGAAACCGCGCCGCTTCCCTATTCGCTCTCCGCACTCCAAATCGACGCGGCAAAACGATTCGGTCTGTCCGCTCAGGATGTGTTGGATAGCTGCCAGAGTTTGTATGAAAAACACAAGCTGATTACCTATCCGCGCTCCGATTGCCGTTATTTGCCTAATGAGCATTTTGCCGATCGCCACGCGGTAATGAACGCCATTTCCGTGCATTGTCAGACCTATCAAACATTACCGAAAGCAATCGATTCCGAGCAGAAAAACCGTTGCTGGAACGATAAAAAAGTGGAAGCGCACCATGCCATCATTCCTACCGCCAAAAAACACGCGGTCAATTTAACCGCGCAGGAACAAAATATTTACGAATTAATCGCCCGCCAATATCTCATGCAGTTCTGCCCGGACGCCGAATACCGCAAAAGTAAAATCACGCTGAATATTACGGGCGGAACATTTATTGCGCAGGCGCGTAACCTGCAAATTGCCGGCTGGAAAGAATTGCTCGGTAAAGAAGATGACGACGATCAACCGGAACCGCCTTTGCCCGAAGTAAAAAAAGGACAAATATTGTTTTGCGAGAAAGGCGAAATCGTCAGTAAGAAAACTCAACCGCCCAAACCCTTTACCGACGCCACCCTGCTTTCCGCTATGACGGGAATTGCCCGCTTTGTGCAGGATAAAGAATTGAAAAAAATCTTACGCGAAACCGACGGACTGGGTACCGAAGCCACCCGAGCCGGCATTATCGAACTGTTATTCAAACGCGGATTTCTATATAAAAAAGGACGCAACATTCACAGCACGGAAGCGGGACGTATTCTGATTCAGGCCTTGCCGGATTCGGCGACCCAACCCGATATGACGGCGCAATGGGAAGCGCAGCTGAACGGCATCAGTCAAAAAGAAACCAGTTATCAATCCTTTATGTTTCATTTGACGCAAATGCTGCCGGATCTGGTGCAATTCGTGAATTTTTCCGCCTTGCGCCAACTGAGTGCGGTCGCCAATCAACCGAAACCGGCGGTCAAACGCAAAACAAGAAAAACAGCCGGTAAAAGTGCGGTCAAATCCGCTTAGATTTTCGGCATTCGGACAAAAAATACTTGCGAAGCCTACAAATATTCGGTAGTATTCGACCCGTTTTTGTTAATTGCGAATATCCGCAGAGAAGATTCAATGTATAGCGTTTTATTATTTGTTTATTTAATTATTTCAATCGTTATGATTGGCTTAATTTTGATTCAGCAAGGCAAAGGCGCCGATACCGGTGCGTCCTTTGGCGGCGGTGCGTCCGGCACGGTTTTCGGTTCGGCCGGTTCTGCCAACTTTTTATCCCGTTCAACCAGTATTTTGGCCGTTGCATTTTTTGTTATCAGCATTGTCATCGGAAACATTAACTCTCACCGCGACAACGTTAAACAAGGCAAATTTGATGATTTATCGCAAGCCGCTCAACAAATTGAACAGCAACAAAAAACCGTTGCACCGGCAGTAGAAAATAAAAACGCCGATATTCCTCAAAACTAAAAATTAACTATTTAAACAATAACGCTCTGGTGGTGGAATTGGTAGACACGCTATCTTGAGGGGGTAGTGACCGCAGGTCGTGCGAGTTCAAGTCTCGCCCAGAGCACCAAACAATTAAATTTAGCTCAACAAAGCTAAACGAAAAATCATAAAAAAGCCTGTAAAATCAACGTTTACGGGCTTTTTTCTTTGGTTGTTAAAGCTCGGTCGATATGCCAAATGATATTAAAATCGGCTGTCGGCTCGATTTTATCTACCGTTTTAAATTGTAAAAAAACGTTTAAAATTTTGCCCGCACTTTGAATACTGCGACATTGAATTTTTTCGGGTAACGCTAAATATTCATAGGCTATTCAATACAATCGTTACTACGGATTTCAAAAAACAAAAAAACTAAGTTACGCAATAACGGAACTTAGTTTTCTTTTTCAATTAGGTTAAGAATAAATTACTTCTTGGCCTTATCATTACGCTGATCGGCGATTTCGTCTAAATATTCCGCGGTGATGTCGCCGGTGACATAGGTTCCGGTGAAAACGGAAGTATCAAATTCGCGAATATGCGGATTTTCTTGCTGGATGGAAATTTCGAGAGAAGAAAGATCCTGGAAAACCAAGCGATCTACACCGATGAGTTTAGCGATTTCTTCCGTCGTACGACCGTAAGCGATAAGTTCGTGTTTGGTCGGCATATCGATACCGTACACATTCGGATAACGGATTTCCGGTGCGGCGGAGGCAAAATAAATCTTGTTAGCGCCGGCCGCTCTCGCCATATCCACAATCTGTTCGGATGTGGTACCGCGCACAATGGAATCATCCACCAACAATACATTTTTGCCTTTGAATTCCGCCGCAATAGTGTTCAATTTGCGTCTCACCGCACTTACGCGCTGAGTTTGTCCCGGCATAATGAAAGTGCGTCCCACATAACGGTTTTTCACAAATCCCTGACGATAAGGCACGCCCAATACATGAGCAATACGCAATGCAATATCGTTCGAGGTTTCCGGCACGGGAATAACTACGTCAATCTGTTCATCCGTCCATTCGCGGGCAATTTTTTGTCCCAGACGTTCTCCCATGTGAACACGCGCCGCATAAACGGAAACGCCGTCAATGGTGGAATCCGGACGAGCAAAATACACATATTCGAAAATACAAGGACATAACTTCGGATTGTCCGCACAAATTTCCGAATAAATTTCGCCTTCAAAAGTAACATATACCGCTTCGCCCGGCGCGATATCCCGTACGAATTCAAATCCCACGGTATCCAATGCAACGGATTCGGAGGCAAACATATAATCCGTTTTGCCGTTATCTTCCCGTTTACCCAATACCAACGGGCGAATTCCGTGCGGATCGCGAAACGCGACCAAACCGTGCCCGATAATCATGGCCACGCAGGCATAGGCACCGCGAATATCCTGATTGGTTAACCGTAAGGCGGAAAAAATGTCTTCGGGAGAGAGATGATATTTAGCGGTTTGATCGATGTGATAAGCGAGAATATTAAGCAATGCTTCGGAATCGGATTTGGTATTGACATGGCGGCGGGCGACTTTGAACAGTTTTTCTTTGAGCTCTTCGGAATTGGTTAAATTGCCGTTATGCACCAATGTTACGCCATAAGGCGAATTCACATAAAAAGGCTGCGCCTCAAATTCGCTCGAACTGCCCGCCGTCGGATAACGAACGTGCCCCAAACCGGCATTTCCGCGCAAACGTTCCATATGAACCTGCTGGAATACATCGGTCACCAATCCGTTCGCCTTACGTAAATGGAAACAACGGTTTTCATCCGCCGTCACAATCCCCGCCGCATCTTGGCCGCGGTGCTGCAACACCATTAAGGCGTCATAAATTGATTGATTTACTGGGCTTTGACTAACAATCCCGACAATACCGCACATTTGCTCACCCTCTTATTTCGTTGTAGGTAAATTTAAAAAACTGGAATTCGTTTGAAGCTGCTCGAAAAACCATTCCACAATAAAACCAAAGTGCGGAATTAATTTTGACGTTTTCCACATGTCCGTCTGGTTAAAATTAGTGAAGGTATCGAGAAAGAACAATAACGCCGCGACAATCAACACGCCGCGCAGAAAACCGAAACAACCGCCCAGCACACGATCGGTACCGGATAAACCGGTTTTATCCACTAATTGCCCGACGACATAATTCACCACGGCGCCCACAATCAGGCTCAGAATAAATAAAATACCGATTGCCGTACCGTTGCGAATATATTCCGATTCGATTTGCGTCAGTAAATTGGCTAGATAAGGATAGAATTGACTGGCAATGATAAACGCCACCACCCAGCTTGCCAGCGACATCACTTCGCGCACAAAACCGCGCAGCAGGCTGACAACAATAGAAAAGACAATAATTGCGATGATAATATAGTCAATCATTAAACGCTCCCCAAATTAACTCGGCTATTTTACAGAAAAAGTAACCGTTTGCGTAGTCCAAATAATAAGAAAATTACAGATCGTCCCAAAAGCTTTCGTCCAGGTGTTTCTCCGCTTTTTGTAAAAGATCCGCCAAATCGCCGTAACCGGGCTGCTCGATCGGCGTTAATGTCACTTGCTTTTCCCGCAAACGGGAAAAAATCTCCTGAAATTTGACCGCACTTTGAGGCGGTAATTTCGTATTCACCCGTTTTCCCAACCAATACAGCCCCTGAAAAGGTAAGCATAAGGCAAAAATTGCGGTCAGAATCGCCGCAGAAAACGCCACATTATTGCCTTTGGCAAAAAGCTGCTGCCATACCACGGCAAAAACCGCCAGAAAAGGCATGGCTTTTTGGGCGAAGCGGGTGGCGATAATCACGCGGTTTTCCGGGAAAATCGCCGCCAATTTCGGGTGTAAAGGCCAACGCTCAAGATAACGCTGTCCGCGTTTTACGGTTTGAAAAAATGCCATTTATATCAACTCGTCAGGTAAAAATAACGGACCAAGCGGCAAACGCGGAATCGCAAAACAGTCGGGATACGTCACCCCCACCAAATACAATCCTTCCGGTTTTGCCGTCGGCGCGGCAAGCTTGCGATCCCGTTGCTCCAACAGCCATTTCATCCATTCCGCAGGCTGACGGCCGCATCCGATTTCCATCAGACTGCCGACAATATTACGCACCATATGATGCACAAACGCGTTCGCCTGAATATCCACCACAATATAATGACCGTGTCGCGTTACCCGTAAATGATGCACATTACGCCAAGGCGTTTTAGACTGACATTGCGCCGCGCGGAAAGAAGAAAAATCATTTTCCCCCAACAAAAACTGCCCCGCTGCGTGCATTTTTTCATGATCGAGCGGCAAATGGCAGTGAGTAATGCCCTCGGGCAAAACGGCGGAGCGCAAATGATTGGCGTAAATCAGGTAACGGTAACGACGCGCCGTGGCACTGAAACGGGCGTGAAATTCGTCATCCACGGTTTTCGCCCATTTTATTGCAATATCGTCGGGCAAATTGGCATTCGTTCCAAACTCCCAGGCACGCGCGGGGCGCACCGCACGGGTTTCAAAATGCACCACCTGCCCAGTTCCGTGCACGCCGCTGTCCGTCCGGCCGGCACAAAACACTTCAATTTTTTCGTTCGCCACAAAAGACAGCGCCTTTTCCAGTTCTTCCTGCACGCTCGGAAGTTTCTCCTGTCGCTGCCAGCCGAAATAACCTTTACCGTTATATTCCACACCTAAAGCAATTTTCATAGATCGCGCTAAAAACTCCTAAAATCCTATTGTTCTTCAAAAAACATCGTATTTTTTGACCGCACTTTATCGGCTCACTTTACGCCAAAAACAAAAAAACACCAACAATCGAGGATTATTGGTGTTCTTCAACAACGGAAAATTAAGCACGTTTAAAGTCGATGTGTACTAATTTCGGTTTGAACGGATGACGTTGCATAGCCTGAACTTTTACCGCAACTTCTTTGCCGTCAATCACTAAAGTGATCACGTCCGAATAGAAATTATCCTGTGCTTGCGCGTTGTTTAATTCATCGTGGTTTAATACGATGGAAACCGGCGCTTCGCTGCCGCCGTAGACGATTGCAGGAATTTGGCCGTTATGACGCAGGCGGCGGCTCGCACCCTTACCTTGCGCCGTACGAACTTCAGCGTTAAATTTAAATGCCATGTTAATGTTCTCTTAAAATTGTAAAATGAAATCTCAGAAATTGCAGGCGACCCAGCAATTTCCCGTAACTTGCTCAAAGACCGGCTTTGAGGCCGTGAATTATAATGAATTTATCCTGCGAAAGCAAATTTAAACTGGCATTTAAACGCTAAAAAAGGCAAAATACACACAATTTTGTTCAACAACTTTGATGTGTACATTTTATGGATTTACTGGTTAATTTTTTTACCGATTACGGCTATTGGGCCGTGTTATTCGTGTTAATTATTTGTGGGTTCGGCGTGCCGATTCCGGAAGACATTACTTTGGTTTCCGGCGGCATTATCGCAGGATTGTATCCCGAAAACGTCAATGTGCATATTATGCTGGTCGTCAGTATGCTCGGCGTATTAATCGGCGACAGCACCATGTATTGGCTGGGACGCATTTACGGCGTCAAAATCCTGCGTTTCCGTCCGATGCGGCGAATTCTCACCTTGCAACGGTTACGCATGGTGCGGGATAAATTCGAACGGTACGGCAACCGCGTCCTATTCGTCGCCCGTTTTTTACCGGGTTTGCGCGCGCCGATTTATATGGTATCCGGTATTACCCGCCGCGTCAGTTTTGTCCGTTTCCTATTTCTGGATTTCTGCGCCGCCATTATTTCCGTGCCGATTTGGGTATATCTCGGCGAACACGGCGCTAATAATCGGGAATGGCTGGCGGAACAGATCAAAACCGGTCAATCGGGAATTTATGTGCTTATCGGTTTAATCGCGTTATTCGTAGGTTGGAAAATTTATAAAGCCCGCAAATCTCCGAAAGAATAAATAGGACAAAATCCGCGTTTCTGCGCGGATTTTTCTTTAGCAAAAAACGCTTCAAATTTTGCCCGCACTTTTCCTTTCCGTTCTTCGCTTGAAATCATTCATTAAATAACCTACTATAACACTCAGCTATAAACCTTAAATAACCACAATGAGAACCATCATGAAAACAGAATTAATCAGCTACAAAAAAATGCCGGTGTGGACCAAAGACAGCCTTCCCCGCATGTTTCGGGAAAAACACAACACCAAAGCCGGCACCTGGGGCAAAATCACCGTATTAAAAGGCCGATTGAAATTTTACGTGCTGACGGAAAACGGCGAAACGATCAGCGAACATCTCTTTACGCCGGCAGACGAAACGCCGTTCGTCGAACCGCAATTATGGCACCGCGTGGAAGCGGCGTCCGACGACTTGGAATGCTATCTGGAATTTTATTGCACCAAAGCGGATTACTTCAGCAAAAAATACAATATGACGGCAACTCATTCCGAAGTGAAAGCGGCGGCGGAACGGATTCAGCCTTGCAAAACCCTGGATTTAGGCTGCGGGCAGGGACGCAATTCGTTATTTTTAAGCCTGTTGGGGTATGAGGTAACATCCTGGGATCACAATGAAGCCAGTCTGACGTTTTTACGGGAAACGGCACACAAAGAAAACCTGCCGATTTCCACCGCACTTTACGACATTAACTCGGCAAATATTCGGGAAAATTACGATTTTATCTTATCCACCGTGGTGTTTATGTTTTTAAACCGCGACGCCGTGCCCGCCATCATTCAGAATATGCAACAACACACCAACAGCGGCGGCTACAATCTGATTGTCGCCGCGATGGATACGGCGGACGCGCCTTGCCCGGTTCCGTTTTCCTTTACCTTCAAAGCGGGGGAATTAAGCGATTATTATCGCGATTGGGAATTGGTGAAATACAACGAAGAACCGGGCGAATTACACAAAACCGATGAAAACGGCAATCGGATTAAAATGAAGTTCGTGACCATGCTGGCGCGCAAAAAATAATCCGCCGATAACCCCAGTGAACAAAAAGTGCGGTGAAAAAATCTTGTGTTTTTTTACCGCACTTTTCGGATTTCGTCTTTGCCGGTCAATCGTCAGACGGGCAATTCATTCCTTTTTCCTCGTGCCGTTTCCGCAGTTCTTCCGCCACAAGTTTAATCGCTTGTCCGGCGGGAACGCCTGTCGCCATCAGTTTTTGAATTTGTTCTACCGCCTGCTGTTGCTGGGCGTGGGTTAACCCCAATAAAGCGCTGTCTAACATATCGGCTCCTATAAAATACCGGCTAATTGAAAAAATGTGCGATATGCCGCCGTTTTTTTCTCGAAACTCAGCGGATAAGCCCTGGAAGTGGAAGGCGCACGGTAAAGTTTCAGTTTTCGTCCTGCAAAAGGGAAATCAATCGCTTCGTTGGTTTTCGGTTCTTTCGGTTTTTCCGGCGACAAACTGCACAACACTTCCGTCGCTTTGCCGCCGGTGGTGAAAATCCATTTGCATTGCGGAAGCCGGGTTAAAATTTCCGCCAGCGGAACAGGTTCCACAATCTCCAGAAATTTATCCGAAGCATTGCCCCGTTCGCGAATGGCTTTTAAAACGGTGGGACAAGAAGCGATTCCGCGCTCCGTCAGAAAAGCTTTGATGCGCTCCGCATCAAACCGCTTTTCGTTCTTCACCACAAAATGATCTTTATTGCCAAAGAAAATCGCTCCGTAAATCCGCCACATATCGTTTTGAAAATTCGGATAATGAAACGCCATGCTGCGTTTGTCCGCAGGCGGCGGGAACGTGCCCATCATCATAACGGTGGCCTGCGGCGGCAACAGAGGCGGAAACGGATGACTTTCAATCACAGATTCTGACATAAAAAACTTCCTTAATTTTGACCGCACTTTTATTTCGTAAACGGTTTCTAGTGCTTTAACGTCTCAAAAATGGTTTCGGCTAACGCCCGTGAAATACCGGGCACGGAGGCGATTTCATCCTGCGTCGCGTTTTTTACCCCTTGCATGCCGCCGAGGTATTTTAACAATGCCTGACGACGTTTCGGTCCAACGCCTTCAATGGTTTCCAGCCCGCTTTGGGTGAATGCTTTCTGACGTTTTTTACGGTGTCCGGAAATCGCGTGATTATGGCTTTCGTCTCGAATATGCTGAATCAAATGCAATGCCGGATTATCCGGCTCCAAATTCACTTCCCGTCCTTCTTTGCTTAAAATCAGGGTTTCCTGCCCTGCCCGGCGATCCACGCCCTTCGCCACACCGATTAAGTGCGGTCGATTTTTATCCCATTTTACATTCAGTCCTTCAAACACGCTTAAAGCGCGATTTAACTGGCCTTTACCGCCGTCAATAAAAATGACGTCGGGAATTTTTTCCGGCGGCAAATCGCGGTCATAACGTTTCTTCAGCGCCTGTTCCATCGCCGCGTAATCATCGCCGCCGGTAATGCCTTCAATATTAAAACGGCGATATTCGGATTTAAACGGTCCCGCCTCGTTAAACACCACGCAAGAGGCGATGGTTTGTTCGCCCATGGTATGGCTGATATCAAAACATTCCATCCGGTTGATTTTGTCCATGCCAAGCAGTTCCTGCAATACCCGATAACGTTCTCCGATCAGCGTCGTTTCTTTGAGTTTCAACGTCAGCGCCGCTTTTGCATTCATTTGCGCCAGCGACAGATACTTGCTCTTACTGCCTTTGGCTTTATCCTGAATACCGACCTTGCGCCCCGCCTGTTCGGAAAGCAGTTGTTCGATTTCCTCTTTGGCTTCCAGCTTATGATCCACCACAATGCTGTTCGGCACCGTGCGTCCCTGATGCGCCTGTAAGTAAAACTGCCCTACAAAGGTTGCCGTTAATTCGGATAAATCCGTATTTGCCGGAACTTTCGGAAAATAACTGCGATTGCCCAGCACTTTGCCCTGACGAATAAACAACACTTGTACGCAAGCCACGCCGTGCTGATAGGCAATGGAAATAATATCCATATCATCCAAGCGATCGTTAGACACAAATTGTTTTTCAATGACGGCGCGAACCGCTTGAATCTGATCGCGAAAACGGGCGGCGCTCTCAAAGTTCAAATCCCGGCTGGCGGCTTCCATTTTAGCGATCAAATGAGCCAATACCTGCTGATCCTTTCCTTGCAAAAACAAACGGGCGTATTCCACCTGCGCCTGATATTCTTCGTCCGTCACGTAACCTGCGACACAAGGCGCGGAACAACGTCCGATTTGATACTGCAAGCAAGGGCGCGAGCGATTTTTATACACTGAGTTTTCACATTGTCGAACGGGAAAAAGTTTTTGCAGCAATGACAGCGTTTCGCGCACTGCGCCCGCGTGCGGATAAGGTCCGAAATATTCACCCTGAATTTTCTTCGCCCCGCGATAAGCGGTAATGCGCGGATGGCGTTCTTTGGTCAGCAAAATATAGGGATAGGACTTATCGTCGCGCAACAGCACGTTATAACGCGGCTGAAAAGTTTTGATGTAATTGTGTTCGAGTAATAAAGCTTCCGTTTCCGAAGTGGTAATGGTGGTTTCAATGCGCGCAACAGACGCCACCAGCGCCTCCGTTTTTTTGCTGCTTAAATTCGGGCGGAAATAACTGGACAGCCGTTTTTTCAAATCCTTCGCTTTTCCCACATAGATTACCGTATCGGTTTTATCGAACATGCGATAAACGCCGGGATCATGGGTGACGTTTTTAAGAAAAGCTTTGGAATCGAACATAAAATTTAACACCGAAGGATAAAAGTGCGGTCAATTTTAGCACAATTTTTACCGAGAATCGGCAAATAAAAAGACGACAAAACCGCCGCCTTTTATCGAGTTAAGATAATGCTATTTAAAGAAATTATTTAATACCGAACCGATATCCTGCGCTAATTCATCATTGCTGCTTGGCGCGGAAGTCCGGCTGGTACGGGTCGGTTGTTGGTTTAAGATTTGACCTAAAATATCGCCCAAACCGCCCTGTTGAATCTGAGATTGCGTTTGTTGTCCGCCCAATAATCCGCCTAACAAATCGTCCAAACCGAAACCCTCTTGTTGCGCCTGTTCGGCGCGCTGAGTAATAACTTCCGGTTGCACGCCGCCCTCGCGCCCGTTCGGAGTTAACATATCGATAATTTGCGGCAACGCCTGAGACAAAATATCCTGCGCCTGCGCTTTTTCCACGCCCGCTTGTTGCGCCACGTCGGAAAGGGTTTCGTCACCGAACACCTCGTTCACCTGTTCGGCGTTCATCGGCTTGTTCTGACCGGTGCCAATCCAAGAATTCAGCAAATCGTCCAAACCGCCTTTTTGCAGTTGGTTGAAAATGCCTTCCATGCCGCCTTGATTTTTCAATAACGAACCCAACACATCCGTAATGACGGAACCGCTTTGCGCCCCGCCGTTACCGGAGCCGCCCAATACATTGCTTAATACCGAACCAATGATTTTGTCTAACATTTTGCTTTCCTTTTAATGTAATTGCCATTTCAGTTGTTAAAACGCCGTCAAAATTGACCGCACTTTTTCTAAATCTTCCGGCGTATCCACGCCCACCGCCGGCACTTCTTCGGCAAGTTCGACATGAATGCGTTCGCCATACCACAACACCCGCAGTTGCTCCAGACTTTCGATTTTTTCCAGCGCTGTCGGTTGCCATTGCACGTATTGTTTGATGAAACCCGCGCGATAAGCGTAAATGCCGATGTGGCGCAAATAATGGTCGCCCAGCTGCAAATCGTCAAGGCTTTTCGTGTTTGCCGCAATACCGGCGAATTGGTCGCGGTTCCACGGAATCGCCGCGCGCGAAAAATACAGCACGTAACCCGCCCGATCCGTCAGCACTTTAACGGCGTTAGGATTAAAGAGTTCTTGTGCCTCCTCAATTTTCACCGCCAGGCTTGCCATATTTACCTGATATTTCGCCAGATTTGCCGCCACTTGTCGCACAATGACCGGCGGAATCAGCGGCTCGTCGCCTTGGATATTGACGATAATTTCATCGTCCGCGATCCCTAATTTTTCCACCACTTCCGCCAAACGTTCCGTACCGGAATTATGTTTTTCCGAGGTCATGCATACTTCGCCGCCGAATTGCAATACGGCATTTTTTACTTGTTCGTTATCCGTCGCCACCACAACACGGCTTGCACCCGATTGACGGGCCTTTTCCCACACATGGCGAATCATGGGTTTGCCGGCAATATCCACCAACGGCTTGCCCGGCAATCGGCTTGACGCAAAACGCGCGGGAATGATTACCGTAAATGTCGTCATATTATTTTCCTTGCTGTGTCATTTGTTGAATTTTATCTAACAGTGCGGCGGATTTTTCCCCTGAAATTTCGGCATCCACCGGCACATACCACCAATTTTGTTGCGAAAATCCACCGCACTTTACCGCATCTTTTTCGGTCATCAATAAAGGCAATGTCGGATCGAATCGAGTAAACAAATCCGCGCTGAATTTCTGATGATCCTGAAATGCCTGAGCGGCAACCAGTTGAACACCTTCACCCTGTAACATTTTAAAAAAACGAGAAGGATTGCCAATCCCGGCAATGGCTGTCGCCTGTTTAAAATCGCTTAATTCACGCTTTTCATTTGTCACTAAATTGATCGCATAATGAGGAACCAACCGCATCACCGCATCCGAATAAACATTTTCCCCGCCGTTGGTAATAACGAGATCCACATCCGCCAGGCGACGCGGCAATTCCCGCAACGGTCCCGCAGGCAAAATCCATCCGTTACCCAGCCCTCTGACGGCGTCCATCACCACAATTTCAATATCGCGTTGCAATTTATAATGCTGTAATCCGTCATCACTGATGATCACATCACAGGAATAACGGTTTAATAATAATTCTACCGCCTGTCGGCGATTCGGCGAAATACACACCGGTACACCGGTACGCTTGGCGATAAGAACGGGTTCGTCGCCGCCTTGAATCGGATCGGTTTCGGCATTCACCAATAAAGGATAAACTTCAGACCGGCTACCGTAACCGCGGGAAATTACACCGCAGGTTAATCCGCGTCCCTGCAACTGTTGTACCAGCCATATGACCACCGGCGTTTTTCCGTTTCCGCCAACCGACAAATTACCCACAATCACAACGGGAACCGGCGCTTTATAAGCGGAAATAATGCCGGATTGAAATAAAAAACGGCGAATGGTACTGATTAGCCAAAACAGAAAAGAAAAAGGCAACAACAAATAGGCAATTTTGGAACGGGAATACCAGAAATTCATTATTGTCTCCGTGATACGGCGTTTTTGCGCTCGTATGAATTTGATGTCGTTCTAAATAACAAAACGGCGGGCAAACGCCCGCTTTATTTAATGGGAAAACTGCATGGAATGCAACTGTTTGTAAGCGCCGCCCTGCGCCAATAAATCCGCATGCGTACCCCGTTCTTTAATTTCACCGTTTTCAATCACAATAATTTCATCGGATTTTTCAATCGTGGATAAACGATGGGCAATCACTAAGACGGTACGATCTTTTTGTAGTTCCTCCAATGCCGCCTGAATCGCGCGTTCCGACTCCGTATCCAGCGCCGAAGTGGCTTCATCCAGAATCAACACCGGCGAATTACGCAATAAAGCTCGGGCTATGGCAAGACGCTGACGTTGCCCACCGGACAAACTGGCGCCGTTTTCACCGATCACCGTATCCAATCCGTTATCCAGTTTTTCAATAAATTCCATGGCATGCGCCGCTTTCGCCGCGGCAATAATTTCATCTCGACTATATCGGTCATTCGCTGCATAGGCAATATTATTCGCAACGGTATCGTTAAATAAATGAACCTGTTGCGACACAATGGAACATTGCTCGCGTAAATTAGACAGCTTGTAATCCCGAATATTCACACCGTCTAACAGAATCTCGCCGTCCGTGACGTCATAAAAACGGGTCAGTAAGCTGGCGATAGTGGATTTGCCCGAACCGGAGCGCCCGACCAATGCCACGGTTTTACCCTGGTTAATCTGAAAATTGATATTTTTCAGCGCCAACTCTTCTTTGCCTTCATAGGCGAAAAATACGTTTTTGAAGGTTACCTCACCTTTAGCGCGCGTCACTTCTTTTGTTCCCTGATCCTTTTCCACATCTAAATCCAGGAAATCGAATAACGTCTGACACGCCGCCATTCCGCGCTGAAATTGCGAATTCACGTTGGTTAAGGATTTCAACGGACGCATCATCGCCATCATAGAAGAAAATACTACAGTGAAAGAGCCGGCGCTCAGATTATCGATCGCCAGACTTTTAATAGTCGCCACATACAACACGGCGGATAAAGCTAAAGACGCAATTAACTGCACCACACCGTCGGCAATTCCGTCCGCCGCAACAATTTTTAACCCTTTGCGACGCATATCGTCGCTCACCTCGTTAAAACGGCGTTCTTCCACTTGTTGCCCGCCGTAAGACAAAATCACTTTATGCCCTTTGATCATTTGCTCGGTGGTCGTGGTTAGCTCCCCCATCGCCCCCTGAATATTACGGCTTAACTCGCGGAAACGTTTTGACACCACACCGATCAATCCGCCGATGATGGGCGCCAAAATAAATAATACGACGGAAAGCTGCCAGCTGGTGTAAATCATCACCGCAAACAGCGAAATCAAATAAACGCCTTCACGTACAATAGTAACCAACGCGGAGGATGACGAATTGGCGACCATTTCCGTATCATAAGTCACACGGGATAATAAACGGCCGGCCGGATTTTGGTCGAAATAACTCACCGGCATAAACATCATATGACGGAACAAACGACGGCGGATATTCATCACCACGTTGCCGGACACCCAGGAAATGGCGTACGCGGAAAAATAATTGGTAATCCCGCGGAAGAAAATAAACACTACCACGACCACCGCCATCAATTTCAGAAAATCGTGATCCGCCGTACCGAAACCTTCGTCCAACAGCGGTTTAAGCAAATAGATCAACCCCGAATCAATCAACGCATTCAGTATTAACATGACACCGCCGCCCACCAGCACCCAGCTGTAAGGTTGAATGGTCGGCCATAAACGCTTAAAAGTTTTAAAAGTCGAAATGTCTTTTTCTTGTGTCATAAATCGAATCGTCCGTAAAAATTTGAACGCATTGTACCCGTTATTTCCGACTTTCGCCAATAAATCCGCGATACCAGGGCGAAAAATCGGTTCTCATGGTCTCAACCGACATCTTTTCTCCGTTAAAATGCACGGAAATTTGTCCAAAAACTGCTGTATTTTTGACCGCACTTTGCGCGCGCAGCAAACGTTCCACCACCGACGGATGAGGAAAATGCCACGGATTCCAACGTCCGCTGGAAATCAACGCAATCTCCGGCCGAATTCGCCGAACCAAACGGCTGCCCGTAGACGTTTTGCTGCCGTGATGCCCCACCTGCAAAACATCCGTTTTGCCCAACCGATCGATAATCTGATTTTCCGTCGCCACGTCCGCATCGCCCGTCAGCAAAACACGGTGAATACCGTCGGAAACCGACACAATACAAGAATCGGCATTTTCCGCACGCACCGCGATTTTCGCCGGCGATAACACGTCAAACCTCAGATTTTGCCAACGCCAGTTTTGCCCCCGCAGGCAAAAAGTGCGGTCAATTTTTCCATAGTTTTCGTGAGACGGCGTAATCAGTTCAATTTCGGGATAAGCCTGTAAAATCGTCTGTGCACCACCGGAATGATCTTTATCGTCATGACTTAAAATCAGCTTATCCGGCACAATTCCCTGCCGTTGCAAATAAGGCAGAATTTCAATTTCCGCCATAGAACCGCCTTCCCATGCCACGCCGGTATCATACAAAACGGCGCGCTGATTTTTCACGATCAAAGTGGCCAGCCCTTGGCCGACATCCAAAGTTTCCACCCGCCAATCCGGTTCCCGCCACCATAAATATCCCCAATGCACGGCGCAGAATAAAAGCAATAACAAACAACCGCTCACAATAAACGGCCGTTCCGCCGGTTTATTTTCCAGCGAAAAACCAAGCCGGGCGCGTCCCGAGCGCGAATGGCCGTGTGCCGCTAACGGCGGGCCGACCGCTGCACGTTCGCGATAAAGCCAAAGGATAAAAATCAGCAGGCAAAATGTTAAAAGTGCGGTCAAAATCCAGCCTGTTTTTTCGCTGACCGTCAGCCAATAACCGTCAAACCGCATAATCAAATGAGTAATCCATTGCGCAAATTGATCGGCAAGCCGCCAGGATCCGAGCGCGCCGTTCGTCAACACGGCAAATAACACCAATGGCACCAGGAAAAAGCTGAAAAACGGCACCGCGATCAAATTCACCGCGAATCCGGCCCAGGAAACGCCGTTAAATAACGCAATCTGAATAGGCGTAAACAGCCATAACAAACCGAACTGTAAATGAAACAGCGCAAAAATCCACTGCACTTTGCTCGGAATAGGTTGTTCGCGCCAGCGAACGGCGTGCAGCGGGAAAATCCGATACCATAAAATCAGGCAAAATACCGCGCCCACCGATAACCAAAAACTGGCGGATAAAATCATCAACGGACTGCTCAGCAATAAAACGGCGACTCCGTAAACAAAAAGCTGCCAGGGCGAACAGTATCCCCGGGCAAAACGCAGGCTTAACAACAAAAATAACGCCACTAACGCGCGCGAAGTGGGAGCGGCGAAGCCCGCCAGATTCACATAAATCCATGCCAATCCCGCGCCGGTAAGCGATGGCAACAGCGGCGAAATCCATAAAGTCGGCAGAAAAAACTGAAACGCCCGCCCCAGCCCCATTCCCAGCATCATCGCTAAACCGATGTGTAGCCCGGAAATGGCAATTAAATGCGCCGTGTTGGTTTGCTGATAGGCTTGCCAGGCTTCAGGTTTCAGCCAAGCGCGTTCGCCAAAACCCAACGCCAATAACAATCCTTGCTGCGGTAAGTCTGCGGTTTGCCTGAGCGATTGATGAAACCATGCTTCCCGCCATGAAAAATCGTCACCGATTTTGACCGCACTTTTCACCGTTCCCGTCGCCGTAATCGCTTGAGAAAAATACCACGCCTGGCGATCCATGCCGCCCTGATTCAAGCGGGAAGACAACGGACGTTGACGTATTTCCAGCCGCCAGATTTCACCGGCTTTTACGGGGGAAGAATCGTTCCAAGTCACATAATACAGTTGACGGTTCGCCGTATTTTTAACGATCGCGGTTTGATAATCGCCGATATGCTGAATCTTCTGAATGCGAAATTCCGCCGTGACGTTTTGTGCGGAAACCGCCTGCGCCTGTTGCAACAAATGAAGAACTTGGCTGTGGGAAATCATTAATCCCACGCAAAGCCCTACCCCGCCCAAAACGATACCACCCCAAACGGAAAATCGACGCCGCCGATAAAAATAAACATTGAGGCCCACCAAAACGCACAAAACGCCAAACAGAAAATCCGAAGATAATAATCCCCTTTCCGGTAAAAACAGAATGGTAGCGACTCCGGCAATACAACCCAATGCAAACTTTTCCACCGCATAACTCTCTTTCACTTTGCCATTTAACGCAATATGGCGGAAAAATGCGACAGGATAAACTTAATCAAAACGAAATTGGAATCTCACTCACAAATTTGTCAATTTAATGTAAAATTTTCCAGTTTGTGATAATTTTATTTGATTATTTATCCGACTTCTGCTATTTATACGCCTTTCAAAAACCATGGGTTTTTGGTACGGGATTTTATTTACTGTTTTGGAGAAAAACATGGCAACTACGAACTCGGCATCTTTAAGTCTTTTGGCGTTGGCTGGCGTTGAACCATACCAAGAAAAAGCCGGCGAAGAATATATGAACGAAAAACAAATCGTTCATTTCCGCAAAATTCTGCAAGCCTGGCACGATCAAATTGTAGAAGAAGCAAGCCGTACAGTGGCTCACATGCAAGACGAAGCGGCGAACTTCCCGGATCCTGCCGATCGTGCGACCCAGGAAGAAGAATTCAGCTTAGAATTGCGTGCCCGTGATCGCGAACGCAAATTAATGAAAAAAATTGAAAGTACATTAAAAAAATTAGATACCG
The DNA here is from genome assembly GCF_029577735.1 of Exercitatus varius. Classification (NCBI taxonomy): domain Bacteria; kingdom Pseudomonadati; phylum Pseudomonadota; class Gammaproteobacteria; order Pasteurellales; family Pasteurellaceae; genus Exercitatus; species Exercitatus varius. Next base: position 25,889 of record NZ_JARQTO010000009.1, read on the forward strand.
AAGACTTCGGTTATTGCGATTCCTGCGGAGAAGAAATCGGTATCCGCCGTTTGGAAGCGCGTCCGACCGCAGATTTATGCATCGATTGCAAAACCCTGGCGGAAGTTCGCGAAAAACAAATGGGTTATTAATTTTCTAATGATACGGTGGGCGCGTTATGCCCACTCTTTTTATTGGAGTAGTAGATTATTTTAACTTATCTCAAAAACCTGTTTATTAAACATTCAAAACAGGAAAAACAAAAAAAATCCGAACGAAACGAACCGCACTTTATTTCTCAATCGGCTCAACCCGCTCGTTCATCTAAAAAAAATTTCAAATCCGAAAAACAAGCTTCTCATTACAAAAAATATATCATTAAGGCTAACATCGCGGGCATCTCTCCGCGCATGATCAGCAAAAACGCCCTGACGGTAGTAGACAAACTTAATCGCAACGGCTACGAAGCCTATGTGGTCGGCGGTTGTCTGCGGGATTTATTGTTAGGAAAAAAACCGAAAGATTTCGATGTGGCGACAAATGCCCGCCCGGAACAGATTCAGGCCGTTTTTCAGCGTCAATGCCGGTTGGTGGGACGCCGCTTCCGTTTAGCGCATGTTATGTTCGGTCGCGACATTATTGAAGTGGCCACCTTCCGCGCCAATCATACGGAAAGTAAAAACGAAAATCAGGCGCGTCAGAACGAAGACGGCATGCTGTTACGGGATAATGTGTACGGCACCCTGGAGCAGGATGCCGAACGTCGCGACTTTACCGTTAACGCCCTGTATTACAATCCGAAAGACAACACTATTCATGATTATTATCAGGGTATTGAAGATCTCAAAGCGGGAAAACTCCGCTTAATCGGTAATCCGGCTACGCGTTATCAGGAAGATCCGGTACGCATGCTGCGTTCCGTTCGTTTTATGGCAAAACTGGATATGTTTCTGGATAAACCCAGCGAAGAACCTATCCGCCAACTGGCGCCATTGCTGAGAAATATTCCGCCGGCAAGATTATTCGACGAAAGCCTGAAATTGCTGCAAGCGGGTTTCGGCGTCAAAGCTTATCGCTTGATGCGGGAATACGGACTGTTTGAACAGCTTTTCCCCTCACTGACGCCTTATTTCACCGAAAAAAACGACAGTTTTGCGGAACGCATGATTGAAAAAGCCCTTACCTCGACCGATGAACGCGTAGCGGATAAACTGCGGATTAATCCAGCATTTTTATTTGCCGCATTTTTCTGGTATCCGTTACGCGAAAAAGTGGAAATCCTGAAAAATGAAGGCGGTTTGAATAATCATGATGCCTATGCGCTGGCAAGTAATGAGGTTTTAGATCAATGCTGTTCCGCCTTGGCGGCGCCGCGCCGTCATACCGGCGTTATCCGCGATATTTGGTTCCTCCAGCTGCAATTAACGAAACGTTCGGGTAAATATCCCGCCGTGACCATGAGCCACCCGAAATTCCGGGCGGCGTACGATCTGCTGGCGATGCGGGCTGAAATCGAAGGCGGCGAAGCCATTGAATTGGCGACATGGTGGCATGAATATCAGTTCAGCAATGAAGAACAGCGTCATAACCTGGTGAAAGAACAGAATAAAAACGCGCCGAAGAAAAAGCGCTATTATCGTCCGCGCAAACGGAATAAAGCTAAGGCGGCGGCATAATGGCCGTTGCTTACATTGCCCTGGGCAGCAATCTGAACGCACCGGCGGAACAACTGAATGCGGCGGTTAAGGCGATTGCCGCTTTGCCGCAAACTAGCGTTGAGAAAGTCAGCAGTTATTACGGCAGCAAACCGATGGGACCGCAGGATCAACCGGATTACGTCAATGCGGTGTTGCAAATTCAAACCGAATTGTCGCCGCCGGCGTTATTGGATGAGTTGCAGCGCATTGAAAACGAACAAGGACGGGCTCGCTTACGCCGTTGGGGCGAACGGACGCTGGATTTGGACATTTTGTTATATGACAATCTGAAAATGCAAAGCGAACGCCTCACGATTCCTCATTACGACATGCAAAACCGCGAATTTGTGATCGTGCCTTTGGCTGAAATCGCGCCGGAACGGATTCTGCCCGACGGCAAAACGGTGGCCGAATTAATGCGAAATTTCGCCCATCACCAAATGAAGGTGATCGCCCCTTCCCGCTCATAAATTTTACATAAAAAGCCCGCACGGAATAAAAGTGCGGGCGATTTTTCGATAGTTTTTTTACTCCAGCCCGGCGCGAATTTTGCCGTCGAAACTGTCATAATCCACCAGAAACGCGTCATGCCCGTAATCGGAAGGGAACTCATAATACAACAAATTCACGCCGGCCTGTTCCAATAAGGCTTTGCTTTTATGCAAATCCACCTGTTTGAACAATTGATCGTTCGTGACGGACACCAACGTATAACGCGCTTTAATGCGGGAAAGCGCGGCATGCATATTTTCAAATCCGAGGCTCGGATCATACAAATCCAACGCTCGCAGCAAATGCAAATAAGTATTGGCGTCGAAGCGTCCCAGGAATTTTTTCCCTTGATAAGTTAAATAGCTTTCCACTTGAAAATAATCGCCCCAATACACGCCTTCCGCTTTAGTGGCCCGACCGAACGCTTTTGCCAGCTGAATATCCGTGCGATAGGTCAACATTCCCAGCATACGGGCGATGGCGAGTCCTTTTTCCGGCGCTTCGCCCTCATAATAATCGCCGTGACAAAAATGAGGATCGTTAATAATCGCCTGACGCATGACATGATTAAACCCGATAGCTTCCGCACTCAGAGTTAACGAGGAACACAGATTGATAATATTATCCATAAAATCGGGATAATAAACGGCCCACTGCGTAGCCTGCATGCCGCCGAAAGATCCGCCGATTACCGCATGAAGATGAGGAATAGCGAGATAATCAATCAGCGCTTTCTGCACATGCACGATATCCTGCACGATAATATTGGGAAAAGTACTGCCGAAAGGCTTGCCCGTTTTAGGATTAACGGAAGAAGGCCCGGTGGTGCCTTTGCAACCGCCCAGCACATTGGAACAAATAAAAAAATACTTCGCCGTATCAAACGCCAGTCCGTCTCCCATAAACTGTTGCCACCAGCCGCTCTGACCGTTATCGGGAAAATAAGGCTCGGCATCGCCGGTTAAGGCATGACAAAGCAAAATGGCATTACTTTTTTCCGCATTCAACGTCCCGTAGGTTTGATATGCCACCTCAATATGGTCTAATTCTCCCCCGAACATCAAACTAAGCGGGCGATCGTTGAAAAGCGTCACTTTTTGTACTGCCATGATAAATCCAAAAGCGAAAAACAGAGTTAAAAGGATAAAAGGTGCGTATAAGCTACCGCCGAGACTATTTTTTGTCAAGAAAATTTAGACGTCTAAACGTCTAAAAATTCTGCCGGAAATCCTCGCCGGAAATTTATTCTTGAATTTGACCGCACTTTTCTTTAAGGTAAGCCATCTGAGTAGGAGAAAATTGCATAATGCCGAGCCTTATTTCCCGAACCATCACCTTGCCAGCCGCCAAAGTGCGGTCGATTTTAGCGATATTTTCCCTAAAACGTTTCATCGGCATCCTGGCTATCGGTTCCACGGCATTCATTGTATTGCTCACCGCTATCGATCAAATGATCGCCTACTATGTGAAAGACGCCATTTATACCGATCTTTCCCGCTTGCCCTACCGCCCTTACGGACTGCTGCTCGGCACCTCGAAATACGTGGCGAAAGGCACGCCCAACACATTTTATACCAATCGGATCTATGCCGCCGACACCCTGTTCAAACGGCAAAAAATCGATTACCTGCTGCTGAGCGGAGATAATCGCACCTTACAATACAACGAACCGCGTACGATGGCGCGGGATTTGCGTAAACTCGGGATTAGCGACGAATTTTTATTCCCCGATTACGCCGGATTCCGCACCCTCGACAGCATTATCCGCGCCAAAGAAATATTCCGCGCCGAACCTATGACGATTATCACTCAACGCTTTCACTGCGAACGGGCGTTATTCATCGCCAAATATCATCATATCGACGCCGTCTGTTTCGTCGCCGATTCGCCTTACAGCGCGTCCGTCACCCGAGTGCGGGAAAGTTTCGCCCGCATTCTCATGCTGTGGGAATTATTCCGTGAAAAACGCCCGCACTTTTTAGGTTCGCCCGAACCGTTACCGCCGCCGATTCAGCGCGCGACATTATCTCAATCGTCGGAGCAGTAATTGCGCATCGGCCTACGTTCATCGCATCAGACAGCGCAAAATTACCTCAAATTTTTTATTGTTCTGTGCCTTTAAAACTAGGATAATACCGGTTTAATTTCTACGTCTCTCTCGCAAAATGCGAATTTACAAGCAGTTATGGAATATATTCTACTCATCATTTCTACCGCCTTAATTAACAATTTTGTGCTGGTAAAATTCTTAGGTCTTTGCCCGTTTATGGGGGTGTCGAAAAAAGTCGAAACCGCCGCCGGCATGGGATTGGCAACCATGTTCGTATTAACCGTGGCTTCACTTTGCTCTTATTTGGTGAACACTTATCTGCTTATCCCGTTACAGGCGGAATTTTTACGCACTTTAGTCTTTATTCTGGTTATTGCGGTAGTGGTGCAATTTACCGAAATGGTGATCAATAAAACCAGTCCGACGCTTTATCGTTTGCTGGGCATATTCCTGCCGCTCATTACTACGAACTGTGCGGTATTGGGCGTGGCGCTGCTCAACGTTAACCTCGCTCATAATCTCACCCAATCCGTTATTTACGGTTTCGGTGCATCGTTAGGCTTCGCCCTTGTGTTGATTTTATTCGCTTCTCTGCGGGAACGCATCGCTGCGGCGGATGTGCCGGTGCCGTTCCGCGGCGCCTCTATTGCGCTGATTACCGCGGGGCTGATGTCACTTGCCTTTATGGGGTTTGCCGGTTTAGTGAGAGCATAAATGATGATGTACGTATTGCTTGCCGTCGCCGCTCTTGCCTTAATTTTCGGGCTGATCTTAGGATTTGCCTCGGTAAAACTTAAGGTGGAAGCGGATCCGTTAGCGGAAAAAATTGACGCCGTATTACCGCAAAGTCAATGCGGACAGTGCGGTTATCCCGGCTGTAAACCTTACGCCGAAGCCATTGTGAACGGCGATGAAATTACCAAATGCGTACCCGGCGGACAGCCGACCGTGGTAAAAATTGCAGAAATTCTCGGCGTGGACGTTCCGGCGACGGACGGCATGGCGGAACCGGAAATCAAAGTCGCCTTCATTCATGAAGATATGTGTATCGGTTGTACCAAATGTATTCAGGCCTGTCCGGTAGACGCTATTATCGGAACCAATAAAAGCGTACACACGGTTATTCCGGATCTCTGTACCGGCTGTGAACTTTGCGTGGCACCTTGCCCGACCGATTGCATTACCATGGAAAAAGTCGAACCGAAAATTGAAAATTGGGACTGGAAACTTGCTCCCAATGTCATTCCCATCAAAAACGTAGCGGAGGAAAAATAAGATGACAGATGTGCTGACCCGCTACAATTCCGGCAAACTTTGGGATTTCGACGGCGGAATTCATCCGCCGGAAATGAAATCTCAATCTAATTCTACGCCGATTTCTACCGCACTTTTAGCGGAAAATTACTGTGTTCCCGTCAAACAACATGCGGGTAATGCCGGTAATTTACTGGTTAAAACGGGCGATTACGTACTCAAAGGACAACCGCTCACCCAAGGCGACGGGCTGCGGGAGCTGCCGGTACACGCGCCCACTTCCGGCACCGTCACGGCGATTGAACCTTATATTGCCGCGCATCCGTCCGGATTAAACGAATTGGCCGTGCATATTCGCGCCGACGGCAAAGACCAATGGCGTGCGCAGCATCCGACGGAGGACTATTTTACCCAAGCGCCCGAACAACTTATCGAAAAAATTTATCAGGCGGGCGTCGCCGGATTAGGCGGTGCCGCGTTCCCGACAGGTGCAAAAGTGGATTCCGCTCAGGGAAAGGTAAAATTACTGATTATTAACGGCGCGGAATGCGAACCCTATATCACTTGTGATGATCGGCTCATGCGCGATTATGCCGCCGAAATCATCGAGGGCATACGAATCTTACGCTATATTCTGCGTCCGGAAAAAGTGGTGATCGCCGTTGAAGATAACAAACCGGAAGCCGTCGCCGCCCTGCGCGCCGCATTACAGGGCGCAGACGACACGGATATTCGCGTCATTCCGACCAAATATCCTTCCGGCGCCGCCAAACAGTTGATTTACATTCTCACCGGCATGGAAGTACCGCACGGTCAACGCTCCTCCAGCATCGGCGTTTTAATGCAAAACGTAGGAACCGCCTTTGCCGTCAAGCGTGCCATTATCAACGACGAGCCCCTGATCGAACGGGTTGTCACCCTTACCGGCGACAAAATTCCCCATAAAGGCAATCAATGGGTGCGCCTGGGCACGCCGATCGATTTCATTCTGAAGAATGCCGGATACCAAACGGACGATCGCTTTCCGGTTTTCCTCGGCGGACCGATGATGGGGCTGATCGTGCCGGATTTGCGCGCGCCGATAACAAAAACGGCGAACTGTTTACTGGCGCCGGATCATTTCGAATATGATCCGCAGGCTACCGAACAGGCCTGTATTCGCTGCTCCGCTTGCTCGGACGCCTGCCCGGTGCACCTGATGCCGCAACAAATGTACTGGTATGCACGGGCGGAAGATCACGACAAATCGCAACAATATCAGCTTATGGACTGCATCGAATGCGGCCTGTGCGCTTATGTCTGTCCGAGTCATATTCCGTTAATTCAATATTTCCGCCAGGAAAAAGCCAAAATCTGGGATATTGAAGCAAAAGCGAAGAAAGCGGAAGAGGCCAAAATTCGTTTCGAAGCCCGCCAAGCGCGGTTGGAACAGGAAGAACAAGCTCGCAAAGCGCGTAGTCAACGTGCCGCAGCCGCCCGCCGTGAAGAATTGGCGGCCAGCGAAGGCGAAGATCCGGTGCAAGCGGCGCTTGCTCGTCTGAAAGCGAAAAAAGCCGGCGAAGCGCCCGACACCCTCGGTAACGCCAAAGGCACGCCGCAAATCAAAACCATTCTGACGGAAAAAGGCGAAACTGTTCCGGACAACAGCGAAATGACGGCGTTGCGTCGGGCTCGCCGCTTAGCCCGTCAACAGGCAAATGACCATTCGCCGGCGACCGACAAAACCGGCGATACGGTTGCAACGAGCGTTGAAACCGCCGCACAAAAAACATCGGAAAATTCGCCCGCACTTGATGCGAAAAAAGCTGCCGTTGCCGCCGCAATCGCGCGCGCCAAGGCGAAAAAAGCGGCGCAGCCACAACATGGCGAAGCGGTTTCAGCCGGTCAGCCGGCGACGGACGAAGTTCAAACGGAAAGTGCCGACGTCGAAGCCGCCGCACAAAAAACATCGCAAAATTCGCCCGCACTTGAGGTGAAAAAAGCCGCCGTTGCCGCCGCAATCGCGCGCGCCAAGGCGAAAAAAGCGGCTCAGCCACAACATGGCGAAGCGGTTTCAGCCAATCAGCCGGTGGCGGACGAAGTTCAAACGGAAAGTGCCGACGTCGAAGCCGCCGCACAAAAAACATCGCAAAATTCGCCCGCACTTGATGCGAAAAAAGCCGCCGTTGCCGCGGCAATCACGCGAGCTAAGGCGAAAAAAGCGGCACAACAAACGGAAAATGAGAAAAAATAATACGGAATACGGCTAGGTTTTCAGCTGACAACCATCGCTTAGTCGCATTAAAAATGAGTAAAAATAATGTTTAAACTGACCAGTTCTCCTCATATTCACTCAGGCAAATTCACGGCTCGCATCATGCTGTGGGTGATTTTTGCCATGCTGCCGGCATTGGCCGCGCAGATTTATTACTTCGGTTTCGGTGTGTTAATTCAAATTTGTTTAGCCGTTACTCTGGCATTGGCGCTGGAATTCGCCGTGACAAAATTACGCCAAAAGCCGTCGCTGTTTTATGTAAGCGATTTCAGTGCGATATTAACCGCCATGATTCTCGCCATGGCCATTCCGCCTTATGCACCTTATTGGGTGATTCTGATCGGCACGTTTTGCGCGCTGCTCTTAGGCAAGCACGTATACGGCGGGCTGGGACAGAATTTATTTAATCCCGCCATGGTCGGATATGTCGTGCTGTTAATTTCATTTCCGTTACAGATGACGGGTTGGATGCCGCCGATTTCGCTATTACACGAACCGCCGACTTTGAGCGACAGTGTCGGTCTGATTTTCGCCGGCGTCACCGATGACGGTTTCAGCTTGTCGCAGTTAGTGTCTTCCATTGACGGCATCACGTCTGCAACTCCGTTAGACAGCGCCAAAACCTGGTTTAAGCTAAACGGATCGGCAGCGGATTTACGGAATCAGCCGATTTTTCTGGCGAGCTTGGACGCCGGCTTGGGTTGGATGCAAATCAATCTCGCTTTTCTCATCGGCGGATTATTTTTAATCTGGAAAAAGATCATTCACTGGCAAACGCCGCTCGCTATGTTGCTGACCATTAGCATTTTTTGCGGGATTTTTGATCTATTCGGCGGCACCCACAGCGTCAGCTTTTTCAGCCAACTGGTCAGCGGCGCCATGATGTTCGGCGCGTTCTTTATCGCAACCGATCCCGTTACCGCGCCGGTAACGCCGAAAGGCAAATGGGTTTTCGGCGCGTTAATCGGCTTGCTGGTGTGCTTAATCCGCCAATTCGGCAACTATCCGGACGGCGTGGCGTTCGCGGTTTTGCTCGCCAACATCTGCGTACCGTTAATCGATCAATACACCCGCCCTCGCGTAACGGGATACGGCTTGAGTAAAGGAAATTAATATGAATACCACCAAAATTTCAGCCAAATACGGAGTCATGCTAGGCTTTGTCGCCTTGCTCTGCACGGCAATTTCGGCAGGCGTTCATTTTCTAACCAAGGACAAAATCGGCGCGGAAGCCGCCAAACAACAACAGGTTTTATTAGCTCAGGTGATTCCCGCCGATTATTATGATAACGATGTGACGGCAAACTGCGAAACTCCCGATTCACAAGAAATCGATAAAATTTGTACCGCACTTTCCGGCGATAAGGTGCGCGCCTATGCTGTTGAGGCCACGGCGCCGGACGGTTATTCCGGCAAAATCCGGTTACTGATGGGGATGACGCCGGAAGGCGAAATTCTCGGCGTGCGCATTCTGGAACATAATGAAACGCCGGGCCTGGGCGATAAAATCGAAACCCGCATTTCCGATTGGATTCTGAATTTCAGCCATCAGAAAATCGATCCGCAGAACCTGCGGGATTGGGCGGTAAAAAAAGACGGCGGAAAATTTGACCAATTCGCCGGCGCAACCATCACGCCGCGGGCGGTGGTTAACCAAGTGAAACGTACGGCGTTAGAGGTGTTAAGCCGTCGATCGAGCGGAATATCGGACAAATAATGCGTACTTTGCCTTCAAAGTGCGGTCAAAATTACAAGAGTTTTTTATATGACAGAACAAACGAACCAAACTATTTGGCGCGAATTATTGACTCAGGGAATTTGGCGCAATAATCCCACCATCGTCCAATTACTCGGGCTCTGCCCGTTGTTAGCGGTGTCGAATTCCGCCACCAATGCGCTGGGATTGGGATTGGCGACGCTGCTTGTGCTCATTTGTACGAATACCATGGTGGCGCTGTTTCGCAAGCAGATCCCTCATGAAATCCGCATTCCCATTTATGTGATGATTATCGCCACCACGGTGACGGCGGTACAACTGTTAATGAACGCTTATACTTACAGCCTGTACCAATCCCTTGGCATTTTCATTCCCTTGATTGTGACCAACTGTATTGTCATTGGCCGCGCGGAAGCCTTTGCTTCAAAAAACGGCGTATTGCATTCCGCTTTCGACGGCTTTGCCATGGGATTGGGTATGACGCTCAGCTTGTTTTTATTGGGCGCGTTGCGGGAAATTTTCGGCAACGGCACATTATTTGACGGCTTACATTTACTGCTCGGCGATTGGGCGAAAATCTTCCGTATCGAATTTTTTCACCACGACAGCAATCTGTTGCTGGCCATTTTGCCGCCGGGCGCATTTATCGGATTAGGCATCATTTTAGCCGCGAAAAATATTTGGGAACAGCGTAAATCATGAATCAACAGAAACGGATTGAAATTCTCACCCGATTGCGGGATCAAAACCCCAAGCCGACCACCGAACTGACTTATAATTCGCCCTTTGAGTTGCTGATTGCGGTCATTTTATCGGCGCAAGCCACCGATAAAGGCGTAAACAAAGCCACAAAGAAACTGTTTGCCGTGGCCAATACGCCGCAATCCATTCTGGCTTTAGGCGTTGACGGATTGAAAGAATATATAAAAACTATCGGTCTTTATAACAGTAAAGCGGAAAATATCATCAAAACCTGTCGAGATTTAATCGACAAATTTAACGGCGAGATTCCGCAAGATCGCGCGGCGCTGGAAAGTTTGGCCGGCGTAGGGCGCAAAACCGCGAACGTGGTATTGAACACCGCTTTCGGACAACCCACCATTGCGGTGGATACTCACATTTTCCGCGTCGCCAACCGCACCGGCTTCGCACCGGGTAAAGATGTGGTAAAAGTGGAAGAGAAACTGAATAAAGTGGTGCCGGCCGAATTCAAAGTAGACGTTCATCACTGGCTGATTTTGCACGGTCGCTACACCTGCGTTGCTCGCAAACCGCGCTGCGGCTCCTGCATTATTGAAGATTTGTGCGAATTTAAAGATAAAACCGATATCTGATTCCCGTCTTATTTTGCCAAACCGTACAAGTGCGGTTAAAATAACGCACTTTTTTAAAATTTAACGGAAATAATATTAATGACTTCAAAACAAGAACGCCAGACCTGGTCCAGTAAACTCACCTACGTCATGACCGTGGCGGGCGCAACGGTCGGTTTCGGCGCAACCTGGCGCTTTCCTTATTTAGTCGGAGAAAACGGCGGTGGCGCTTATGTGCTGCTTTTTTGTATCGCGATGATCATTATCGGCATTCCGATGATTCTGGTGGAAAATGTTATCGGACGCCGTTTGCGGATAAATTCTATTGACGCCTTCGGTGACAAGCTCCATGACAAACATATTTCCAAATGGTGGAAAATTCTGGGTTACATGGGATTGCTGGGTGCCTTCGGTATTATGGCGTATTATATGGTGCTGGGCGGTTGGGTTATCAACTATATTATCAGCCTGCTCACCGGATCCCTGGACATTTCCTCCCCGATAACCAAAGACACGGCCAAAAGTTTCTATGATATGAGTATCGGCGACAGCCCGTTGCAAATCGCCCTTTATACCTTTCTTTTCGTTGTCGTCAACTACATTATTCTGGCAAAAGGTATTATCGGCGGTATCGAGCGTTCGGTAAAATTCCTCATGCCGTTATTATTTGTGTTTTTAATCGGCATGGTTATCCGCAATGTCACTCTGCCCGGCGCGATGGAAGGGATTATTTATTATTTGAAACCCGATTTCGATAAAATCACTCCGCAACTGTTTATTAAAGTTTTAGGACAGGTTTTCTTCGCGTTAAGTCTGGGGTTCGGCGTCATCATTACCTTATCCAGCTATCTCAGCAAAGAAGAAGATCTGATTCAAACCGCCGTCATCACCGGTTTCACTAATACGATTATCGCGGTATTGGCGGGATTTATGATTTTTCCGTCTCTGTTTACTTTCGGGATTGCGCCGGATTCAGGCCCGACTTTGGTGTTCCAGAGTCTGCCGATTGTCTTCTCCCATTTATGGGCCGGTACATTCTTTGCTATCGTTTTCTTCGGTTTATTACTGATCGCCGCATTAACCACATCTATTACCATTTACGAAGTGATTATCACCGCGTTGCAGGAAAAACTGCGTATGCGGCGCGGTAAAGCCATTGTTCTGACCTTAGGCGGCATTTTCCTGCTGGGCAATATTCCGTCCGTGTTGAGTGATAATCTGCTGAAAAATGTGCGTCCGTTCGGCATGAGTATTTTTGATGCCTTCGATTACGTCAGCGGAAATATTCTGTTTTTATTGACCGCACTTGGCTGTGCCGTATTCGTAGGATTCGTGTTAAAAGAACAGGCGAAAAAAGAATTATCGCCGACGCCGGACTCAACTTTCACCGCAGTTTGGTTTAACTATGTAAAATTTGTGGTGCCGCTGATTATTATCGTCATTTTTATCAGCAACTTTCTGATGTAATTTCAAAAACAAGGCTCCGTCCGGAGCCTTTTTCTCGCCCTTTATCCGAACAAAATTTTGTAAAACATAAACAAAAAAGTGCGGTCAAAAAAACGATCGTTTTTTTGACCGCACTTATACCGGATTAAAGCCTGATAAAATCCGTTTAAGCTTGCGGCGTAAACTTCAATAAACGATTGGCATTGGTCGCGACGGTAATGGATGAACAGGCCATTGCCGCTCCGCCCACCATCGGATTCAGTAGCACGCCGAGCAACGGATAAAACACGCCGGCCGCCAGCGGAATGCCTAGGCAGTTATACACAAAAGCAAAAAATAGGTTTTGCTTCATATTGCGTAATGTGCCTCTGGACAAGCTCAACGCATCCGCCACGCCGTGAATACTGTGGCGCATCAGGGTTAATTCCGCCGTTTCAATCGCCACGTCGGAACCGGATCCCATGGCGATGCTGACATTAGCCTGCGCCAGCGCGGGCGCGTCATTAATGCCGTCCCCCACCATCACCACTTTGCGTCCCTGCGCCTGAAGTTGCCGGATAGCCTGCACCTTACCTTCCGGCAGCACGCCGGCAATCACTTGGTCGATCCCGGCTTCTTTGGCAATAGCTTGCGCCGTTTTTTCCTGATCGCCGGTAAGCATGACCAAGCGATAACCCTGCCGGTGTAAACGGGATAATGCCGCTGCCGTGTCATCGCGCAGCGGATCGCGAATAACAAACACCGCTGCCAACATTTGTTCTACCGCCAGAAACACCACAGTAGCACCTTTTTCGCTTTCCTGCCGGAACGACGATTCGGCTTCCGTCAGCGCGACCGAATGTTGTTCTAATAATGCGCGGTTTCCCAACAAAACAGCTTTGTGCTGAATCGTTGCGGTCACGCCCAAACCTTTTAAGGTGCGGAAATCCGACACGGTTTTCGGCGAAATCCGCAAATCGGCCGCATGTTCCAGAATCGCTTTGGCTAACGGATGGGTTGAGCTTTGCTCTAAATCCGCCGCAAATTGCACCGCAGTTTGCGAATCAAACCCGTTGAAGGTATAAAGTGCGGTCAATTTTGGCTCACCTTTTGTTAACGTTCCCGTTTTATCAAATACTACCGTATCGGCCTCCGCCGCTTTCTGTAAAGCGTCGGCATCCCGCACTAATACGCCTAATTCCGCCGAGCGTCCCACGCCGGCAATAATCGACATCGGTGTTGCCAAACCTAAAGCGCAAGGACAGGCAATAATCAAAACCGTCGTTAATACGACGAAAGAATAAGAAATTTCTTTCGTTACGGCATACCAAATCACGGCGGCGAGCAGCGCAATCGCAATCACCGCCGGCACAAATACGGCGGCGATACGATCCGCAAGCTGGCCGATTTGCGGTTTACTGCTTTGCGCCTGACGCACTAAACGGATAATGTTCGCCAATGTGGTTTTATTACCGATTTGTTCCGCACGAAACAAAACCGCGCCGTCCGTAACCAAGGTGCCGGCGCTGATTTTATCGCCTTCCCGTTTATGCACCGGCAAAGGTTCACCGGTGAGCATACTCTCGTCCAACCAGGCTTCCCCTTGAGTAATGATACCGTCTACGGAAACGCGGTTTCCGGTTTTTAACCGCAAAATCATGCCTTGTTGAACCTGACTCAACGGAATTTCCCGTTCTCCCTCGCCTTCTACAATTAACGCCGTTTTCGGCGTGAGATCCAATAACCGTTCCAAAGCTTTGGAAGATCGCTGTTTCGCTTTCGCTTCCAGCATTTTTCCCACATTAATCAAGCCGATAATCATGGTGCTGCTTTCGAAATACAGATGACGGGCGGTTTCGGGGAAGAAATCCGGCGCAAGCGTGACCGCCATGGAATAAAGCCAGGCGGCGCCGGTTCCCAAAGCGACAAGCGTGTCCATGGTTGCGGTTTTGTTGGCGAGATTTTTTAGGGCTCGCCGGTAAAAATGTCCGCCGGTAAAAACCATCACAATTAAGGAAATCACGCCCACGCCTATCCAATTGCTGCGATTTTCTGCGGTCACTTGCATTTGACCGCCCACCAGCCCCCAGAAAAGCAGACCGAATCCCATAATCAACGCCACAATCGCCTGCCATTTCCGCTGCCGGATTTCATGTTCGATTTGCAAACGTTGTTTATCGCGGCGGTTGGTTTCATCCTCAATCAATTCCGCCCCGTAACCTGCTTGAATAACCGCGTCAATCAAGGCTTCCGGCGTGATATCTCCCATCACAAACGCCGTTTGTTCCGCCAAATTCACGCGAGCGGACCGAACGTTCGGCACCGCCTGTAACGCCCGTTCAACCTTCAACACGCAGGCGGCACAACTCAAGCCGTTTAACAATAAAGTGATTTGCTCGCCGGGAAGCGATTCGGACTGAAAAGATTGCACAACCGCTACGCCTTCGGGAGATGCCGCCGATTGTAACGGTTGTTCAGACTTTGGGCCTTCGTCAGCCTTTAAAACGTCAATCGCCGCGTCTTCAGACTTTGGGACGGCATTTTCAAGCGATGCGTCAAAGCCTGCCTCCACAATAGCCTGAATCGCCGCTTGCGGATCCGCCGCACCATAAATTTTTGCCGAGGTTTTGCTGACGTCAAAAACTTCAATATTTTCGACCGCACTTAATGCTTTTTCGGTGGATTTAATGCAATGTCCGCAATTCAATCCGCTTAACGCCAGAGTAAAATCCGGTTCGGCCGCTTTTGCCCGGTAACCGGCGTCCAGCACGGCATTAATCAGCGATTCCGGCGTTACATCGCCCGTCACTTTAGCAAAATTTAACGTGACTTCCGCCGTTTCTACGCCTTCAACTTTTTCCAATGCCGTTTTAACGGCTTTAATGCAATGGCCGCAGGAAAGATCGCCGAGCGCTAAAATTATCGTCATACTGTTCTCCTCTCTTTTTTCAATGAGCATAAGATAAACCTTGACCTAAGGGAAAAGTCAATATATTTTCTTATTCCCAATCAAACGAGTATAAAAAATCATGAATATTACGGAAATCGCACGAAAAACCCGGCTTACGCCAAAATCCATTCGGTTTTACGAAGAAAAAGGGCTTATCACGCCGCCCGCCCGTGCGGCAAACGGTTATCGGCAATATAATTCGACTCACATTGAAGAGCTGACTCTGCTTCATCAGGCGCGTCAGGTGGGTTTTTCGTTGCCTGTCTGCAAGGAATTGCTGGAATTATACAAAAATCCGCACCGTCGTAGCGCGGATGTGAAAGAACGGACGATGACGCGAATTACGGAAATCGATACGCAGATTCGGCAGTTGCAGTCTATGCGTGAACGGCTGATGAAACTGGCGCAGCAATGTCCGGGAGACGATTCCGAAAATTGCCCGATTATTAATGAGTTATCCTGTCCTCATTGCATTTAAACTGTTGCCGGTCTTAGCGGGCCGGCAAATTTAATCGATTTTTTAACCGCACTTCCAGCTCGTCGCGTTCGTTTTGACTCAACGCCTGATTCTGCAAATTGGTTAACATGAAAAAATCTTCCGCTTTTTCGCCCGTCGTGGTGATTTTGGCATTCAGCAGATTCAAATTCAGTTCACTGAAAATTTGGCTGACCTCCGCCAACAAGCCCGCTTTATCCAACGCTACCAATTCCATTTCCGTATGCGTCTCTTTTTCCGTATTTAAAAAACGCACGTCCGTTTTCACATTAAACGGCTGTAATTTATGATTGCCTAAGGTGCTGAGTTTCGGGGTTTTACCGGAAAGCAACGTCTCGGTAACGGCTTTTTCCAGCTCGCGGCGACGATCGCCTTTCAGTAATGCGCCGTTCAGTTCCGTCACCACAAAAGTATCCAGCACGTAACCGTCTAAACCGGTACTGATTTGCGCACTGTGAATACTGAGTTTTTTGGCGCCGATGGTACTGACGACTTTATGGAAAAGCTGCGGCTGATCCCGACAATACAGGAAAACGGCGGTTCCGCCTTGCGAAAAACGATTGCTGATTTTTACCAGTATTTCCCCGCGGAAATCCGTTAACAACGCGGCGTGCCACGCCAATTCTTTCGGCGTGCTGCGCAGGAAATAGTCGTCCGGACAGCGCGCCCACAGCGGCGCAACATCTTCTAAAAAACCTTGGTTTTGCAAAATCGCCAACGCCCGTCGTTTATTTTCTTCCGCCTGTTCTTCGCTGTCGAGCGGCTGATCCATGCCTTGTTCAAATTGCTGGCGGGTATATTGATAAAGCGTGGCGAACAAGGCGCGCTTCCAATCGTTCCATAAATTGGAATTGGTAGCGCAAATGTCCGCCACGGTTAGACAAATCAACCAATCCAGCCGCACTTTATTTTGCACTTCTTCCGCAAACGCCATCACCACTTCCGGATCATGAATATCGCGCCGTTGCGCGGTAACGGACATTAACAGATGTTTTTTCACCAACCAAGCCATGGTCTCGATTTCCCGCCCGTCGAAACCGTGCAACCCGGCGAAAGACGCAATATCCTGCGCGCCCAGCGCGGCATGATCGCCGCCTCGCCCTTTGGCGATATCATGAAACAAGGCGGTGATATACAGTAAAGTGCGGTCGGAATTTTGCGAGAAAATGGCGGAACAAATGGGATGAATGGCCCGCGTTTTTTCATCCAGAAAACTTTCCAAATGCAACAGCACCCGAATCGTATGCTCGTCTACGGTGTATGCATGAAACAAATCAAACTGCATTAACCCCACAATGGCTTTCCATTGCGGAATATACGCCGTCAGCACGCCGTATTGGTGCATCGGCACCAAAGCGCGGGCGATGGCTTTCGGCTGACTGAACAGACGCAAAAACTTTTCCCGCGCCGCCGCCGATTCGCACAACGGCGTTTGTTGCTGACGCAACGCAATATGCAGCTTACGCAAGGTATCCGAATGAATTTCGGCATGCGGATAAGCGGTTAAATGATAAAATAAATCCAGCATGACTTCGGGCTGTCGCTCAAAAATATCCTGCCGCATCAACAGAATTTCGTTATTTTGTAGCAGAAAATGGCGATCCAAAAAAATCTGCTGAATTTCTCCCGCACTTTTATTCTGCAGGAAATGTTCGCGGTAATGGCGGGTTAAAATATCGCTCAGGCCGGAAATCGTCCTCAACGCCTGAAAGAACATTTTCATCATTTGTTCGACGCCGTGATTGCCTTCTCCCTGAAATCCCAGTAATTCGGCGACTTTGATCTGACGATCAAACAACAAACGGTTATCGTAACGCTTCAAAATAAGATGTAAGGCAAAGCGCACTTTGAACAGGAATTGCTGGCTTTGCTGCAACATGTCGTATTCTTCCGGATAGATAAAGCCCGATTGCAAAATCTCTTCCAGCGTCAGCGTGTTATTGTGGCGCAAAGCGATCCAGTAAATAAAATGCAAATCGCGCAAACCGCCCGGACTGTATTTAATGTCCGGCTCCAGATTATAACTGGTGTTGTGATAACGGGCATAGCGTTCGTTTTTTTCCTGTACTTTCGCGTTGAAAAAGGTTTCGCGATTCCAAAAATCCGGCCGGTTTAAAAGTGCGGTCAATTTTTTGAACGTTTTTTCATCGCCCGTCAATAAACGGCTTTCTAACAAATTGGTGGCGATAGTCAGATCCGCCCGTCCTTCCTCGGCACATTCCGCCAGCGTCCGCACGCTCGCGCCCACATCAAAACCGCAATCCCATAAAAATTGGATAAAACTCGCAATTTTTTGTTCGATCTCCGGCGTATTTTTCTGTTCGCTCAAAATCAGAAAATCCAAATCCGATAACGGAAACATTTCTTTGCGTCCGTAACCGCCCACGGCAACCAGCGAAAGCGCCGTTTGCGCCAATCCGAATTGCCGCCAGAGGCGAATCAATAAATCGTCATAAAATGCCGTACGCCGGCAAATGAGCCGATTCACATCCGTTTGCGGAAAATGATCGAGCTCCGTTTGCTTTAAAGACTGGAGTTGGGATTTGATGTCGTTCGGACAGCATGGATTCATGGGCGTTCACCTGAATATAAAAAGGCGAACCCGCAAGCCCGCCTTAAGCCGTATTACGCATTCACCATAAAACGGGAAATGCGACCTTCTTTTTCTTCTTCTTCGCGAATCGTCATCACTTCGCAACCGTCGTCCGTCACCACAATTTCGTGTTCGTATTGCGCGGAATGGCTACGGTCTTTGGTTTTTACCGTCCAGCCGTCGCCCATCAGACGCACTTCTTTTTTGCCGGCGTTAATCATCGGTTCGATAGTGAACACCATGCCTTTGCGCAAAATCACGCCGCCGTCGTCCGCATAATAATGCAGAACTTGCGGTTCCGCGTGATATACGTCGCCGATGCCGTGGCCGCAATATTCGCGCACTACGCTGAATCCTTCCTTTTCCGCGTATTCCTGAATGGCTTTGCCGATGGAATTCAAACGTGCGCCCGGTTTCACCGCCCGAATGCCCTGATACAGGCATTCCTGCGTCACTTCGCACAAACGTTTATCGCGCGTGCTGGGTTCGCCCACTACGTACATTTTGGAATTGTCGCCGAAATAACCGTCTTTGATCACGGTGACATCGAGATTCAGAATGTCGCCTTTTTTCAGTTTTTTCTCGAAACTCGGAATACCGTGGCACACCACTTCGTTCAAAGAAATGCAGGTTGCATGTTTGAAACCGTGATATCCCACGTTGGCGGGCTTCCCGCCCTGTACTTTTTCGATGTATTCGTGACAAATACGATCCAGCTCACCGGTGGTGACACCTTCTTTAATATGCTCTTCAATCATTACCAGCACGTCAGACGCTAATTTGCAGGCAATGCGAATCTTTTCCAGTTCTTCTTCTGTTCTTAACGGAATAGCCATAATTATCTCCTAAATAGCGCGCGTATCATAGCATTAAACGGGCGGGAGTGAAAATATCCTTGAACGAATCAGTCGGTTATTAGATAATGAGCGAATTAATTTTTTGAGTAGAAAGTAGGAAAGCAATTATGTCAGATATTTCAGTGCCGCTCACCTTTACCGACGCGGCAGCCAATAAAGTAAAAAGTTTAATTACCGACGAAGAAAATCCGGATCTTAAATTACGCGTTTATATTACGGGCGGCGGTTGCAGCGGCTTCCAATACGGTTTCACCTTCGATGAAAAAGTGAACGAAGGCGACCTGACCGTAGAAAATGCCGGCGTGCAGCTGGTGATTGATCCGATGAGTTTGCAATATTTAATCGGCGGCACGGTAGATTACACCGAAGGCCTGGAAGGTTCCCGTTTTGTGGTGCAAAACCCGAATGCCTCCAGCACCTGCGGCTGCGGTTCATCTTTCAGCATCTAACCGGCGACCGGGTACGCGCGATGGATTTCCAATTCACCTCCTTGCACGGCGATATCGTGGCGAAATGTTCCATGGAACACATTGCGCTGGCGAATTGGTTTAACATCGAAGTGCGGTCAAATTCTTCATTAATTTTCACCGCACTTGCGGAAATCGCCAAAGCGCAAAACCATAACGGCGAGCGGGAAAGTTGCCTAATCGGCAAGGAATACAGTCTGTTTATTCGCGCCGACGAAGTGATGGTAAAAGCCAATAATCTCGACATTACGGCCGATCCCGAACAGGAATTGGAGCAAAATTTTCATTATTACGACGCGGAAAGCATCGCTTTTTGCGGCTTGGAAGATTTCGAACATTTTTTACGTTCCTATCAGGACTTTATTCAATAACCAACCCGTCCCGCACAAGCCATAAGCGCCCGTTTAACCCAAAAAGTGCGGTCAAATTTTTACTCGTTTTTCAGAATAATATGCTAGAATCTTTTCGTTTCCGAGAAAAACAAACGTTAAAACGGCATTTAATATGGCAGGCGAACAACGAAATACTTCCTCAAAATCTAACGAAAACGTCAAAAATACGGTACCTTGGACCCAAACCTGGAAAATGACCGCCCTAAAAATCGCATTTACCGGCGCGTCGTTATTTGCGTTTTACGGAATTTATTTAGACGGTCAAATCCGCTCCAAAATGGACGGACAAGTCTGGCGCCTGCCCGCCGAAGTGTACAGCCGGATTCAGAGCATTCGCCTGGCGGATAAATTATCTCTCGAGCAAGTCAAACAACTGTTGCTTGATAACGATTATCGCCAAACCACGCTGGTTGCCGCGCCGGGCGACTTCAAAATCGAAGACAACACCATCGTCCTTTTGCGCCGCGCCTTTCCATTTCCGGAACATCCCGAAGCTCAGCGGGTTTTTCGTCTGCGTTTCAACGATAATCAAAAATTAGCCGTCATTGAAGATTTAATCAATCTGAAAGCGATTGATGAATTTCGCCTGGCGCCTAAACTCATTGCCATGCTGCAATCGGGAGAGGAAAAAGAAGAACGCCTAGCGATACCGCTGCAAAACTATCCTCGTTTATTGATCGACACACTGATTTTAACCGAAGATCGCCGTTTTTATGAACATGGCGGCGTGAGCCCATTGGGTATCGCGCGCGCCATGTATACCAATTTCCGCGCCGGTCACACGGTGCAAGGCGGCAGTACGCTCACTCAGCAGTTAGTCAAAAACCTTTTCCTAACCAACGAACGTTCGCTCAGCCGAAAAATCAACGAAGCCTTTATGGCGGTAATGCTGGATTTACGTTACGACAAAAATACCATTCTCGAAACCTATCTGAACGAAGTCTATCTCGGACAAAACGGCGATTCCCAAGTACACGGTTTCGAGCTGGCAAGTCATTTCTATTTCGGATTACCGGTTCGCGAAATTAATCTGGATCAAATCGCACTTCTGGTAGGCATGGTGAAAGGCCCTTCTTTGTACAATCCTTGGCGTAATCCGAACAACGCTCTCGAACGGCGAAACGTGGTGCTGCGCTTAATGCTGGAACACCAAATGATCGATCAGGAATTGTACGACACGCTCAGCAAACGCCCGCTTGGCGTGCAAGAACGAGGAAAAATTGCGCGAAATTATCCGGCTTTCATCCAAACTATGCAGGCTGAACTGCGTGAAAATTTAGGCGAAAACAGAGAAGGTCGCTTACAGGGCGCGCGGATTTTCAGCACGCTGGATCTGAAACAACAAAGTTACGCCGAACAAACCGTGATTAACGCGACGGCGGAATTACAGTTACGCACCAAAAATCCCGCGCTGCAATCGGCTATGATCATCGCCGATTATAAAAAAGGGGAAATTCGCGCGGTGGTGGGCGGCACCCAAACCAATTACGCGGGCTTTAACCGCGCGACCATGGCGCAACGACAAATCGGCTCGCTGGTAAAACCTTCCGTTTATTTGACCGCACTTACTCAGCCGGAATCATTCCGTTTAAACACGCCGTTGAACAATCGTCCGATTACCATCAACGTGAAAGGCAGTCCGCCCTGGCAACCGCGCAACTATGACAAACATTACGGCGGTTCCGTGCTGATGGTTGACGCATTGGCGCGCTCCCTCAATATTCCGACGGTCAATCTGGGCATGAAAGTCGGTTTGAAGAAAGTCATCGAAACTCAGCAAGCGATGGGCTGGGACAGAGTCAAAATTCCCCGGGTGCCGTCAATGCTGCTCGGCTCATATTCCATTTCGCCTTACGACGTCACGAAACTTTATCAGGTAATTGCCAACAACGGCGGCAAAATCCCGCTTTCCACCATTGAAAGCGTTAACGATCGGCAAGGAAATGTTATTTATCGGCATAATACCGAAGCGGAACAAGTCGTGCCTGCCGAAGCGGCGTTCCAAACCGTTTACGCCATGCAGCAAGCGGTGGAACGCGGCACCGGACGCAGTCTGCAGGAAAATTACGCCGATCTGCATTTGGCGGGAAAAACCGGCACCACAAACGACGCAAGAGATACCTGGTTTGTCGGTATTGACGGCGAAAATGTGACAACGGTTTGGCTGGGTCGCGATGATAACGGCGAAACCAGACTCACCGGCGCCAGCGGCGCATTATATTTGTATAAAGATTATCTAAAACGCACCACGGCAACACCGTTAAAACCGAACAAACCGAATGACATAAAATGGGTGGGAATTAACAGTTACGGCAGTTGGGATTGTTACAGTCCGGTCAGAAATATCCCCGTGTGGGCGAATAAAAATCAGAATTTCTGTAGCGGCGACAGACCGGAAGTGGTCGAAGCGCAACCGGGCGGCGCCGCACCGATTATCGTTCAACCGGCACAACCCGCAGCGCCTCAATATGTCCCGATTGAAGACGCCAAGCCGGCGGGATAATCCGGCGGCTCGGCAAATAATTTAACCGTTGATCCAAAAGTGCGGGCAAATTTAGCCGCATTTTTTATGCTGATAACCGAACGCTTCTTAAACCGATTTCATCATTGCCGTAAAAACAGTCAAAAAAAAGACCGCACTTTCATGCGGTCTTCCGTTTATTCTAACAAAGAGAATTAACCTTTGTAGTTGTAGATATGCGCTACTAAGTCTAATACTTTGTTTGAATAACCGGTTTCGTTATCGTACCAAGATACCAATTTCACGAAAGTATCGGTTAATGCGATACCAGCGTCGGCATCGAATACGGAAGTTAATGCGCAACCGTTGAAGTCCGTAGAAACTACGGCATCTTCAGTGTAACCTAAAACGCCTTTCAATTCGCCGTTGAAAGTTTTACCTTCCGCCGCATCTTTGATCGCCGCTTTAATGGTTTCGTACGAAGCTGGTCTTTCTAAGTTCACGGTTAAGTCAACAACGGAAACGTTTGGTGTAGGAACACGGAACGCCATACCGGTTAATTTACCGTTCAATGCAGGTAATACTTTACCCACGGCTTTTGCCGCACCGGTTGATGACGGGATGATGTTTTGAGCTGCACCGCGGCCGCCGCGCCAGTCTTTCATTGAAGGACCGTCAACGGTTTTTTGTGTTGCCGTTGTTGCGTGAACGGTTGTCATTAAACCGTCTTTGATACCGAAAGTTTCGTGAATAACACGGGCTAACGGCGCTAAACAGTTAGTTGTACAAGATGCGTTGGATACGATGTCCTGGCCTGCGTATGCGTTGAAGTTAACGCCGCGTACGAACATTGGAGTGGCGTCTTTTGAAGGACCGGTCATAACTACTTTTTTCGCACCTGCGGTAATGTGTTTACGAGCGGTTTCGTCCGTTAAGAATAAACCTGTCGCTTCAACTGCGATATCAACACCGATTGCGCCCCAGTTTAAGTTCGCCGGATCACGTTCAGCCGTTACACGGATAGATTTACCGTTAACCACCAAGTTACCGTCTTTCACTTCAACCGAACCATCGAAACGACCGTGAGTTGAATCATATTTCAGCATGTATGCCATGTACTCAACATCGATTAAATCGTTGATACCCACAACTTCGATATCATCACGTTGTTGTGCAGCACGGAATACGATACGACCGATACGACCGAAACCATTGATACCAATTTTAATTGCCATAAGATTTTCACCTTCTTTTCTAAGTTAAACAAAATTATTACAGTCCGATTTACTCATGATTAAGTATCTACCTGTTACTTCGTGATTATAGCACGGTTTCCTTACAGAACAATCCAGACTACGGAAATAACTATAACAGATAAGTATTTCGTGATCTATGTCAAATTTTCCCGTTTCCCCGCACAATTCCAAACGATTCAAAAAACTATGAAAAATTTCACCGCACTTTTGCGTAAAATTTGGCATAATGAAGCAAAAAGAACAGAGGTAAAACCATGGCTCAAGGCAATTTATACATCCTTTCCGCCCCGAGCGGCGCGGGCAAATCGTCACTCATCGCGGCACTGCTGAAAAACGATACGCAAAACTCCATGACGGTGGCCGTTTCCCACACCACGCGCCCACCCCGTCCCGGCGAACAAAACGGCGTGCATTACCATTTTGTGAACGTCGAAGAATTCGAAACTCTGATTGAACAGGACGCCTTTTTGGAATACGCCAAAGTGTTCGGCGGCAACTATTACGGCACCTCCCTGCCGGCAATCGAAAAAAACCTCGCCGCGGGGATTGACGTTTTTCTGGACATCGACTGGCAGGGCGCTCAACAAATTCGCCAAAAAGTGCCGAATGTAAAAAGTATTTTTATTCTTCCGCCTTCTTTGCAGGAACTGGAGCGCCGCCTTATCGGACGCGGTCAGGACAGCGCCGAGGTAATCGCGGATCGCATGTCGAAAGCGGTGGATGAAATATCCCATTACAACGAATACGATTATGTGATCGTAAACGACGATTTTCATCAGGCATTGGCGGATTTAGTCCACATTCTGCGGGCGGAAAAATTAACTCTGGCTTATCAGGAAACACAAAATCGCGCATTAATTCAGGAATTACTGGCAAAACAGACCGCACTTTAGTATGATTAAAAATCCTTTAAAACGAACTTAAAAGAATAAATTTGGAGTAAATAATTATGGCGCGCGTAACAGTGCAAGATGCAGTGGAAAAAATCGGTAACCGTTTTGATTTAATTTTAACCGCAGCCCGTCGAGCAAGACAGTTGCAGTTAAATCAACGCGAACCCTTGGTACCGGAAGACAACGACAAACCGACCGTGATTGCGTTACGGGAAATCGAAAAAGGCTTAATCAACGACGATATTATGGATGCGCAAGAGCGTCAGGACGCGTTATTGCAAAATCAGAGCGAAGAAGCCGCCATTTCTTTATTGACCGCTTAATTCTATTAAAAGTGCGGTCGATTTTTGAATAATTTTAAGGGGGACTTATGGATTTGTTTGAACCTTTAGATCACATTATTCAGGAATATTTGCCCCCCGAGCAAATCGAATTGGTGAAGCGCGCATTCGTGATTGCGCGCGACGCCCACGAAGGACAATTCCGCTCCAGCGGCGAACCGTACATCACACATCCCGTGGCCGTCGCAAGTATTATTGCGCAAATGCGCCTCGATCACGAAGCGGTCATGGCCGCACTGCTTCATGATGTCATCGAAGACACGCCTTATACCGAAGAACAACTTGCCGCGGAATTCGGGCAAAACGTCGCCGAAATCGTGGCCGGCGTATCCAAACTGGACAAACTGAAATTCCGGACGCGCCAGGAAGCGCAGGCGGAAAGTTTCCGTAAAATGATTCTCGCCATGACGAAAGATATTCGCGTGGTGTTAATTAAACTGGCCGACCGCACTCATAATATGCGAACGCTGGGTTCGTTGCGTCCCGATAAACGTCGCCGTATCGCTAAAGAAACCCTGGAAATTTATAGCCCGCTGGCTCATCGTCTCGGTATCGAACATGTGAAAAACGAGCTGGAAGATTTATGCTTTCAGGCGATGCATCCCAAACGTTACGCCGTGTTAACCAAGGTTATCGAAAACACCCGCGGCAACCAGCACGAGCTCATCGAACCGATTCTGGAAGAACTTGAACAACGACTACGCGCCGCCTATATTCCGTCGCGGGTGTACGGTCGCGAAAAGCCGTTGTATTACATTTACAAATCCTTGCGCCAACGCGAACAAAAATTCCGTTCGATTCTGGATATTTACAACTTTCGCGTGGTCGTGACCACCATAGACGATTGCTATCGGGCGCTGGGTTGCATTCACAGTTTCTATAAACCGAGACCGGGCCAAATTAAAGATTACATCGCCGTGCCGAAATCCAACGGTTATCAGGCTTTACATACTTTTACCATCGGTCCGAAGGGCGTGCCGGTTGCAGTGCAAATCCGTACGGAAGAAATGGATCAAATCGCCAAAATGGGCGTGACGGCGCATTGGGTTTACAAACAAGGCGGCAAAAACGACGGTACGACCGCTCAAATTAAAGCACAAAACTGGCTGCAGAATATCATCGATTTACAGCAAAGTGCGGGCAATTCTTTCGAATTTATTGAAAGTGTTAAATCCGATTTGTTCTCTCATGAAATTTATGTTTTTACCCCGAAAGGACGGATTATCGAGCTGCCGGAAGGCGCCACCCCGGTGGATTTTGCCTATGCGGTACACACTGACGTAGGCAATTCCTGTGTGGGCGCCAAAGTGGAACGTGCCGATTATCCGCTGTCTCAGCCGTTGGTTTCGGGACAAACCGTTGAAATTATCACTTCGCCGAACGCCCGACCAAAAGCCGGTTGGTTGAATTTTGTGGTGACGGGACGCGCCAAATCGAAAATCCGTCAAACCTTAAAAACTCATGAAAATCCGACCGCACTTTCCGACAATAAGCTGCCGCTTCATTGCGCCAAATGTTGTCACCCGATTCCGGGCGATCCCGTTGCCGGTTATGAAACGTCGGCCAAAGAAATCACCGTGCACCATCAGCAATGCATCAATTTACGCAAACATACCGACCACCTTGTGCCGGTGTCGCTGGATAACGAACAAAGCGAATTTGAAGCGGAATTACGCATTCAGATGCAAACCCAATCCACTTTGGGCCGTTTAATGAATGCGATTTCTGCGGCACAAAGCACGGTACACAGCATTTGGACCGAAGACGCCGATGAAGAAAGTCTGGCGATTCTGTTAGTCACGGCAAAAGATACGGAACATTTGGCGCGCATTATTCATCTCATTCGTCGCGTATCGGGCGTGACGGGCGTTAAACGCAATATCAACGCTTAACAATTTTCGAAACGGTGCCGAACCGATGACTACGCAATTACTTGATGCCGTTCCGCTTACCACACTGTCCGGCGTGGGTGCGGCGGTTGCCGCCAAATTAAGCCGAATCGGCATCAATAATCTGCAGGATCTATTGTTCCATCTGCCCGCCCGTTACGAAGATCGCACCCACATTACGCCTATCGCCGATGTCCGTCCCGAACAATACGCCACCATCGAAGGCACGGTGCAAACTTGCGAAGTGCAATTCGGACGACGACCGATTCTGACCGTCAGCCTATCCGACGGCAGCTCAAAAATCATGTTGCGCTTTTTCAATTTTAACGCCGGCATGCGCAACGGTTTTCAAATCGGCGCACGGATTAAGGCTTTCGGCGAAATTAAGCGCGGCCGGTTTATGGCGGAAATTCATCATCCCGAATACCAAATCATTCGCGATAATCACCCCATTCAACTGGAAGAAACGCTCACTCCGGTTTACGCCGCCACTGAAGGTTTAAAACAGGCGTCATTGCGGAAATTAACGGATCAGGCACTGGCGTTGCTGGATAAAGTTCAGCTGACGGAAATTTTGCCCGATGAATTTAACCCGCATCCTTTCAGCCTGAAAGAGGCGCTGCGTTTTCTGCACCGTCCGCCGCCGGACGTGTCGCTGGAAACCTTAGAAAAAGGTCAACATCCGGCGCAAGTGCGGTTAATTTTTGAAGAGTTATTGGCGCATAATCTGGCGATGCAGAAAGTCCGGCTTGGTACGCAGCAACATTACGCTTTGCCGCTGGTTCATCAAACGGATTTAAAACAACGCTTTCTGGCGCAACTCCCTTTCCGCCCCACCAACGCGCAGTTACGCGTCACCGCCGATATCGAGCGGGATTTGGCGCAATCGCATCCTATGATGCGTTTGGTCCAGGGCGATGTCGGTTCAGGTAAAACCTTAGTCGCCGCCTTAGCCGCCATCGCCGCTGTCGACAACGGCAAGCAGGTAGCGTTAATGGCGCCGACGGAAATTCTGGCGGAACAGCACGCGGAAAACTTCCGTCGCTGGCTGGAACCTTTTAATCTCCGCGTGGGCTGGCTGGCCGGCAAAGTGAAAGGTAAAGCGCGCCAGGCCGTATTGAGTGAAATTCAACAGGGCGAAGTACAAATGGTGGTCGGCACTCACGCGCTGTTTCAGGAAGAAGTGAAATTCGCCGATCTTGCTTTGGTGATTATCGACGAACAACACCGTTTCGGTGTGCATCAACGTTTAATGTTACGTGAAAAAGGCGAAAATTCGGGCGTTTATCCACACCAGCTGATCATGACCGCCACCCCGATTCCCCGCACCCTGGCAATGACGGTTTACGCCGATTTGGATACTTCCGTTATCGACGAACTGCCGCCGGGACGCACGCCCATCACCACCGTGGTGATGTCGGAAGAGCGCCGCGCGGAAATTGTCGCGCGCGTACACCACGCCTGCGCCCATGAAAAACGTCAGGCTTATTGGGTTTGCACGCTTATCGATGAAAGCGAAGTGCTGGAAGCGCAGGCGGCGGAAGCCACCGCGGAAGATTTGCAAAAAGCGCTACCCCATTTGCGGATCGGATTGGTTCACGGGCGTATGAAGCCCGCCGAAAAACAGGACATTATGGCGCGTTTCAAGGCGGCCGAACTGGATCTGTTAGTCGCCACCACCGTCATTGAAGTGGGAGTGGACGTTCCCAACGCCAGCCTGATGATTATCGAAAACGCCGAGCGGCTCGGTTTGTCGCAGTTGCATCAATTACGCGGACGGGTCGGACGCGGCAGCACCGCATCATTTTGCGTATTAATGTACAAGCCGCCGCTGGGTAAAATTTCCCGAAAGCGATTGCAGGTTTTGCGTGACAGTCAGGACGGTTTCGTGATTTCGGAGAAAGATTTGGAAATCCGCGGCCCGGGCGAAGTGTTGGGAACCAAACAAACCGGTATCGCAGAATTCAGAGTGGCCGATTTAATGCGCGATCGCCGCATGATCCCGACAGTCCAACATTACGCCAAACAGCTTATAGCCAAATACCCGGACACCGCCGAAGCGCTGATCAAACGCTGGTTGAACAACCGCGAAATTTACAGCAACGCCTGACATCCTCCTTGTTCATCCCTTTAAAAAACGATAAAAAAATCGCCCGCACTTTACAGTAATGATCAAAGTACGGGCGAAAAACGTAACGTTTTTTTCTTAATTACAACGCTTTCAAAATGTCATCCACACGTTCTTTGGCATCGCCGAATAACATTTGAGTGTTTTCTTTGAAGAATAACGGATTTTGCACGCCGGCGTAACCTACCGCCATTGACCGTTTGAATACGATCACATTTTGTGCTTTCCATACTTCCAGCACCGGCATACCGGCAATCGGGCTGTTCGGATCGTCCAATGCCGCCGGATTCACCGTGTCATTGGCGCCGATAACCAACACTACGTCGGTATCTTCGAAATCATCGTTGATTTCATCCATTTCCAGCACCACGTCATAAGGCACTTTCGCTTCCGCCAGCAACACATTCATGTGGCCCGGCAAACGTCCCGCAACCGGATGAATACCGAAACGCACGTTCACGCCGCGTTCGCGCAGTTTTTGCGTCATTTCCGCAACCGGATATTGCGCTTGCGCCACCGCCATACCATATCCCGGAGTAATAATGACCGAACCGGCATTTTTCAGCAATTCCGCCACTTCTTCCGCCGTTGTCTCGCGGTGTTCGCCTTGTTCGGCACCGGAAGATGAAACGATATCGTTACCGAATCCGCCGGCAATCACGCTAATGAAGGAACGGTTCATGGCTTTACACATAATGTAAGACAGAATCGCACCGGAAGATCCCACTAACGCACCGGTCACAATCAACAAGTCATTGTTTAACATGAAACCTGCCGCCGCGGCCGCCCAACCGGAATAAGAATTCAACATGGAAACCACCACCGGCATATCGGCGCCGCCGATAGAAGCCACCAAATGCCAGCCAAAAGCAAGAGCAATCGCCGTCATCAATAAAACCGGGAAAATATTTTCCGGATTATTCAAGAATGCCGCCATTAACAACGCAGAAACCACCAACGCCGCTAAATTCAATTTATGGCGATGCGGTAACATCAACGCTTTGGAATTGATTATACCGCGCAATTTTCCGAAAGCCACCACTGAGCCGGTAAAGGTTACCGCCCCGATAAAGATGCCTAAGAACACTTCTACGTTATGAATGTTGTTTAACACCGTCTGTTCCGCGTCAAACGCTTCTCTCGCCGCCTGTTGCGCCGCTTCGCTGACAAACGCCGTGCCGACAGGCGCAACAAATTCCGGCTCCACATGCAGACCAAAACTGTTAAAACCGACCAAAACGGCGGCTAAACCCACAAAACTGTGCAGAATGGCGACTAATTCCGGCATTTCCGTCATTTCAACTTTTAACGCACGATGAATACCGATAACCGCGCCGATGATCATTGCTACAATAATCCAGAACTGACCTTCGGTTTGCGGACCGAAAATCGTTGCAATCAGCGCAATGGTCATCCCAACGATACCATACCAACAACCCGCTTTTGCCGTTTCATGTTTAGAAAGACCCGCCAGGCTCATAATAAACAGCAATGCCGATACAATGTATGCGGCTTGTACTAAACCTACTGACATTATATTTCTCCTTAACCTTTTCTAAACATGGAAAGCATACGTTGAGTGACTTTAAAGCCGCCGAAAATATTGATGCTGGCGACTAAAATCGCGATAAACGCCAGAACGCTGACATAAAAACTGCCCTGCGCGATTTGCAAAACCGCACCGACGATAATAATCCCCGAAATGGCATTGGTTACCGCCATTAACGGCGTATGCAGCGCATGACTGACGTTCCAGACTACGTAATATCCCACCACGCAAGACAACACAAATACCGTAAAATGAGACAAGAATGACGCCGGCGTCACCGCCGCCAACCACAGGAATAGCACAACGATCGCCGCCATAATGCCGTATTTCACACGCGGATTCATCGGTTCTTTTTCTTTCTTCGCCGCCGGTGCCGCCGCCGCTTTTTGTTGCGGCTGGGCGGAAACCTGAATCGGCGGAGCCGGCCAGGTGACTTCGCCGTCGCGAATAACCGTCACGCCACGTAAGACCACATCATCAAAATTAATATCAATCTGACCGTCTTTATTCGGCGCCAGCAATTTCAACAGGTTGACTAAATTGGTACCGTAAAGTTGGGAAGATTGGGTCGGCAGACGGGCCGGAAAATCCGTATAACCGATGACTTTGACCTGATTTTCCGTCACGACCACTTCACCCGCTTTGGTGTATTCGCAGTTACCGCCGGTTAACGCCGCCAAGTCCACAATCACCGAACCCGGTTTCATGGAATCCACCATTTCTTTAGTGATTAAACGCGGAGCCGGTTTGCCCGGAATCGCAGCGGTAGTGATGATAATATCCACTTCTTTCGCTTGTGCCGCATAGAGTTCCATGGCTCGACGGTTAAATTCTTCCGACATCACCTTGGCATAGCCGTCGCCGGAACCGCCTTCTTCTTCAAAATCGATTTCCAAGAAATCGGCGCCCATGGATTTCACCTGCTCTTTCACTTCGGGACGGGAGTCAAAAGCGCGCACGATAGCGCCCAGACTGTTTGCCGCACCGATAGCCGCCAAACCGGCCACGCCCGCACCAATCACCAGCACTTTCGCCGGCGGTACTTTTCCCGCGGCGGTAATTTGTCCGGTAAAGAAACTGCCGAAAGCGTTCGCCGCTTCAATCACGGCGCGATAGCCCGAAATATTTGCCATGGAAGATAAGGCGTCGAGCGCCTGAGCCCGCGAAATACGCGGCACGGCATCCATTGCCAGCACGTTAATTTTTTTCGCCGCTAACTTTTCCATTAATTGCGGATTTTGCGCCGGCCAAATAAAACTGACCAGCGTCGCCCCGTCTTTTATCAGCGCGATTTCCTCTTCCGTCGGGGCATTCACTTTGAAAATAATGTCCGCACTCCAAACATCCTGTTGGGAACCCACGGATGCGCCGGCTGCAGTAAAGGCATTATCTTCAAAACTCGCTTTAAAGCCCGCATCATTTTCGACGATGACATCAAAGCCGAGCTTTTTAATCTGTTCAACGGTTTTTGGCGTTGCCGCCACGCGAGTTTCACCGTTGAGCCGTTCTCTTGGTACACCAATTAGCATAATGTTTCCTTCATTTGGTTGGTGATATTTCATTTAAAGCCGCCCTGCGACCGCTTTAAACCCCTATAAGTCTCAAAACCTAGTCAGGTTTCTCACTTTATCATTAAAAAGAAGAAAAAAGAAAAGTATTTTTGCAGCAAAAAGCAATTAATTTGAAAGCGAAAACCGATTCGGTTTCAATGTAAAAACTCACAAAATTTTGACCGCACTTTTCATCACGGCGCAGATGATTAAACGAATCGGTTTTTGCGAAATTTGATTACGGAATAACTTTAAATGTGAATTATTTTCAATTAGAATAGTCGTCCTTTAAATTCATGGCCGATGATTGAGAGAAATTGTGTTTATCGTTACCGACGTCACCTTTAAAGTTCCCGCACGAACATTGCTGTCGCCGCTTTCCCTGTCTTTCGAACGGGGGAAAGTATACGGCTTAATCGGGCATAACGGTTCCGGCAAATCAACCCTGATTAAATTGCTTGCCAAACAGCATTCCTACTCGTCCGGCTTAATCACTTTTAACGGTAAACCGCTGCCGCAATGGACATCGCGCGAATTTGCCAAACAAGTGGCCTATTTGCCGCAAAATTTACCGCAAGCGACCAATTTAACCGCGCGGGAACTTATCGCCATGGGACGTTACGCCTGGAACGGATTATTCGGTGCCAACAAAAAGAAAGATACGGACGCCATTCACCGTGCGTTGGCACTCACCCGAACGGAAAAATTTGCCGATCAATTGGTGGACACTTTATCTGGCGGCGAACGTTCCCGTATTTGGCTTGCCATGCTGCTCGCCCAACAAAGTCGATTTTTACTGCTGGACGAACCTTTGGCGGCGTTAGACATCGCTCATCAGGTTGATGTAATGGAATTAGTGACAAAATTGGCGCACGAA
Organism: Exercitatus varius; assembly: GCF_029577735.1. NCBI lineage: Bacteria > Pseudomonadati > Pseudomonadota > Gammaproteobacteria > Pasteurellales > Pasteurellaceae > Exercitatus > Exercitatus varius. Next base: position 58,769 of record NZ_JARQTO010000009.1, read on the forward strand.
TTGAATTTGGGGATTGTCATCGTTATTCACGACATCAATCTTGCCGCCCGTTATTGCGATCATCTTATTGCGCTGCATAACGGCAAACTACTGGCGCAAGGCAATGCCTTCGATATTGTGAACACCGCAAAACTGCAGGATATTTACGGCATACGCCTGAATGTCATCGCGCATCCCGAAACCCAACGTCCGGTAAGTTTTTATTAATGCGTGCTCCGTTTTACCCATTTCTGCGTTATAAATCGTCAGCTAATCGGCTGATTGCTCTGCTTTTATTATTCGTTTTGCCGTTGCAAGGCGCTTCGGCCCATTTCCGTATCGCCACTCTCGACTGGACGGTTGCCGAAACGCTGATAGCCTTAGGCGAACCGCCCGTTGCCGTAGGAGACGTAAAAAGCTATCGCCAATGGGTGGCGCAACCGCAGTTACCGGCGGACACTTTAGATCTCGGTCTCAGAATGCAACCCAATCCGGAACTGTTAATTCCGCTGTCAAACGCGGATCAGAAAGCTCCGCTGATCTTTATCAATACCGGGTTTTACGCTTCCACCGCGCCCTTGCTGCAACGATTCGCCCAACAGGTTCATCGCGTCGATTTTTACGCCGAAGGCGACGCCTGGCAAAATATCCTAAACGCCAGTAAACAGGTTGCGGACATCATCAATCGCCCGCAAGCCTTCGAACGGCTCATACAGCGTTATCAACAAAAACTCGCCGAAATTCGCCCGCACTTACAGGCTTTCCGCGATCGTCCGCTGGCGTTGGTGCAGTTTATTGACAGCCGCCATTTACGCATTTACGCGCCAAACAGTCCGTTCGGCGCCGTGCTGGCACAGCTCGGTTTACAAAATGCTTGGTCGGGAACGCAAAATAGCTGGGGATTTGAAACCATCGACCTCACGCAATTGGCGAAATTGCCGCAAAACAGTCGTCTTGTGGTGATTAAACCTTATCCCGCCAATATTGAGACGGACTTAAAATACAACACATTGTGGCGGCATTTAACGATAGCGCGCGATCCGCTCATTTTGCCCGCCATCTGGACATTCGGCGGCATTCCGTCGGCGCAGCGGTTTGCCCAAGCCTTGGCAGACGGCTTACAAAACGGAGGCGAAGCATGGTGAAAAATCGTATTGCCGCCTTGATCGCGCCGGGCTTCATTCTGTTTGTCGGATTGGTTATTTTCCTGCTGCAAAGCCAATTACCCGCCGCGGCACATTTCAGCCGATTGTGGTCTGCCGGTGACAATCTCGAGATTTTGTTGGTGCAAAATTATACGTTGCCGCGAATCGTCATGGCCATACTGGCGGGCGGCATTCTCGGTTTCGCCAGTCTGTTGCTGCAACAGGTGACGGCGAACCCGTTAGCGTCGGACAACACGCTTGGGATCAGCAGCGGCGCTCAGTTCGCATTATTTCTCTGCACCATTTTTATGCCGAATCGGTTGGAAGACGGAGCGAACCTCATTGCCGTTTTCGGCGCGGCAATCAGCCTGATATTGGTGTTGACCCTTGCCATGCGGAAATCCTTGTCGCCGCTGTTGCTGATTTTAGCCGGCTTAGTGGTAAATCTGTATTTCGGTGCGTTTTCCTCCATGATGATGTTGTTTTATCCCGAAGAATCCCGCGGTTTGGCGCAATGGGGAGCCGGTTCGCTGGTTCAGGAAAGCTGGCGCGACAGTCTGGCGTTATGTCTACAGGCGATTCCCGCTTTTGCCATTATCGCCTTGCTGATTCGCCCGTTAACCGTTTTGACTCTGAATGACGCCAACGCACAAAGTTTGGGCGTACCGGTGGGTAAATTGCGTTTAATCGGCGTAGCGGTAGCGGCGTTTTTAATCGCCTGTGTGGTATCCGCCGTGGGAATGCTGGGATTTGTCGGCTTAGCGGCCGCCACCATCGTGCGCCAACTCGGCGTGCGCACCTTGAAAGGACAACTCGTCGCTTCATTTATTGTCGGGGCATTATTGCTTTCGATAACGGATATATCCTTGCAATTACTGGCGCAATTTAACGGCGTGAATCTTCCCGCCGGCGCCGTCACCGCACTACTCGGCACGCCGTTGCTGCTTTGGTTAATGTTCCGCGCCTTGCCGCATAGCGGACGTTTGCAGCAACACACAATGAAAAAACACCGCAATTTTTCACCGCACTTTTTAGCGATTATCCTTGCCCTGTCGGCGATTTCCGTTGCCGTCGCGCTCATGTTCGGGCAAAGTTTGCAAGGCTGGCATTGGTTGGATTTAGCCGACCAATGGGATCGCCAAATTTTTGCTTTACGTTATCCGCGCGTACTGATTGCTTTATCAGTCGGTATTTTACTTGCCGTAGCGGGCGTGATTCTACAGCGATTAACCTTAAATCCGATGGCAAGCCCCGAACTGCTGGGCGTTTCGTCGGGGACCACAATGGGCGTGCTGGCGGTGATTTTCCTGTTTTCCGCGCAGCAGACCCAATGGTTCTGGCTGGCGGGCATTCTGGGCGCTTTCATCGCCTTGCTGATTCTGGTCGCCGTCAATCAACGTCAAGGCATGCTACCGGAAAAAGTGTTGCTTACGGGAATCAGCCTGTCCGCTTTGTTGGACACCTTACAGCGATTAGCCGTTGCCAGCGGCGATCCGCGCGTAAATCAGCTGATTTCCTGGACTTCGGGCTCCACTCAAAACATCAATCAGGATTTTGCCCTGATTTTTCTCTGTCTCAGCATTTTGCTGCTAGCGGCAAGTTTAGTCTTTTGCCGCTGGCTGGCACTGCTGGCCTTACAGGCGCCGATGGCTCAGGCGCTTGGGTTGAATTTGCCGCGCACACGTCGAATCCTGATATTTTTTACCGCAATTTTGACCGCACTTGCCACCCTGATTATCGGCCCGTTAACTTTTATCGGCTTATTGGTGCCGCAAATCACCCAACTGTTGGGCGTGAAAAACATATCAAATCAGTTACTCATTTCCGCTTGTTTGGGCGGGCTGATTATGGTGTCGGCGGATTGGTTCGGCCGACAGATTTTGTTCCCCTATGAAGTGCCGGCGGGGCTGGTCGCCACGCTTATCGGCGGAACCTATTTTTTACTGATGGTAAGAAAAATCTAATCGTTAACTTTAGGAAAAAAACATGAAAAAAACTTTCATCAATACATGTATTGTCAGTGCGTTAGCACTGACCGCGTCTGCCGCCATGGCGGAAAACGTCGAACAGCTGAACGAAATCGAAGTGGTCGGTTCCGTTGCCAAAGCGGGAAAAGTAGACTACATGACACCGAAATCCGTGGATGTGATCAGCGAACGGCAAATCGCCGATGAAAATGCGCAAAAAGTGGATCAGGCGTTACGTTATCAAGCGGGCATCGTGACCGAACCTTACGGCGGCGATAACGACACCGATTGGTTTAAAATCCGCGGTTTCGACGCTTCCATGACCTTAGACGGCACGGCGCTGGGCAAAAACGGTTTCTTTGTGTGGCTGCCGAATACTTACGGCCTGGAAAGCATTGAAGTAGTGAAAGGCGCCGATTCTTTCACTTACGGCGCGGCGGAAACCGGCGGGCTCGTGAATTTAGTCAGTAAACGCCCGACCAAGGATCCGAAAGGCGAAATCAAACTGACCGCAGGCAATAAAGACGAACGCGGTATCGGTTTCGATGTCAGCAATAAATTTGCCGACAATTTACGTTATCGCGTGGTGGGCGATTACAACAAACGCCACGGACAAGTTAACGGCACTTGGCTGGAAAGCTATTACTTCGCGCCAAGTCTAACCTGGGATATTTCCGATAAAGCGGCATTCACCCTGCTGGCCAGCGTACAAAAAGACGTGGGCGTGCCGGTTAATCCGTTCCTGCCGGCTTACGGTTCGTTAATCGATACGCCGAACGGCACTATCGAACGCGGTGTTAATCTGGGCGAACCGGATCAGGATTACACCGATCGCAGTCAATATTCCCTCGGTTACGAATACATCAACAAATTCGCCGAAGGCTGGACCTTTGCGCAAAATTATCGCTTCAGCCGTTTAAATATTGATCAGTATAATACGTTCGCCTGGAGTTCCGACGCCATTTCCAACGCTTATCGCGGCTATGCTTACACCGTCGGTCACACCACCAATCACACCATTGATAACCGACTCAGCAAAGCCTGGAAACTCGGCGAGGCGGAAAATATCACCACCGTCGGCATGGATTACCAGCATTCCGAAACCAAAGGTTTGAATAACGGTTTCGGCGCGGTAAACGCCATCAATATGTTCCGCCCGGTATATAACCAAACGCCTTACAATCCGACGGGAACCGATTACAATCTGAAAAATATCCAGTTAGGCTTGTATGCGCAAAATCAATTACGTTACCAAAACTGGACATGGAATGTTTCCGCCCGTCACGACAAAGCCCGCGCCGATTCGAAAGCTAACGGCGCCGCCACCAGTTACAACGTCAGCCACAATTCTTATTCCACCGGTTTAATGTATCAATTCGACAACGGTTTGGCGCCTTACGCAAGCTACAGCGAATCCTTCCGGGCAATTGCCGGTAACGACGGTTACGGACGCGCTTACAAACCTTATGAAGGCAAACAATACGAAGCGGGTTTAAAATACCTGCCGAGCTTTATGGACGGCACATTCTCCGTCGCTTGGTTTAATTTGGAAGAGAAAAACACCTTGGTAAGCGATCCGTCCCAAATTCAGGTGCAAGCCGGCAAACAAACCAGCCGTGGCATAGAAGTTCAAGCAAACTTAGCCTTCACCGACAACATTTCGGGACAATTCGCCTATACTTACACCAAAGCGAAAACCGACTTAGCATACAACCAAACCGTACGCAGCGCATTAATTCCGCGCCACGCCTATTCGGCAAAATTGAATTATCGCTTCACCGACAACGCGCTTAACGGCTTAACCGTCGGCGCGGGCGTACGTTATACCGGCTCAACGGTGGACGAGCAATATTATAAAGGCTACAAAGTGGGTAACTACACGCTGGCGGATCTTTTCGCTAAATATGAATTTGCCGGCAACTGGGTCGCTCAGCTCAATATAGACAATTTATTCGACAAAAAATACCTCGCCAGCTGCAGCTATTACTGTTACTACGGCGAAGGCCGCAAATTAACGGCAAATTTAACCTATAAATTCTAAATTCACTTGAAAAACAAGGCTTATTGAACGAATCAATAAGCCTTTTCTTTTTCGGAAATCGACATGTCAGGCTAAAAGTGCGGGCAAAATTTTGAATGTTTTTTTAACATTTCAAACGCCGGATGCCGCCCAAAAAACGTTGCAAAAAACGCCCGCACTTTTACGGCATCAGGCCGATATCGGCTTCGCTGAAATTACAATCGGTTAAATTCAATCAGCAGCGCGCTTTGCGGATCCAACACCGGAATGATCAGCCCGGCATGCGCCAGCCAGTCGCCGCGAACGTTGACGCTTTTACCGGCGAAGTCATCCAGCATCCATTGCGGAAAACTCTTCATCAAATGTCCGCCCTTGCCTGTTTTGATATAATCCGGAACGGCAAGAATTTTAACCTGATAATCCGCTTTCGGATCGAGATAAGGCAGGCGCAGTTTGCCCATGCACTTATAATCCGGCATATCAAGCTGGCTGATGAGCACCACCGCCTGCGTTTTATCCTGCGCGACAACGCCGTTAATCAACGTGGTCTCGTCATGATGATCCAAACGGAAACTTTCCCCCGAATGCAACAACGGGCGAAGTTGTTTATGCAACGCGATATATTTTGCGAAGCCCCGCCGTTCTTCCGCCGATTCTTTTACCGGATCAAGCTCAACGCCCATGTGTCCGAACAATGCGGTTAACCCTCTGAAATCAAAGGAAAAACTTCGCATAGTTGTCTGGCAAGGCGCGCCACCGATATGGGCGCCGATGACTTCCGGCGGATAAAAATAACTCATGCCCCGTTGAATTTTCTGGCGAGCTAACGCGTCGTTGTTATCGGAAGTCCAAAAACGTTGCGAGCGTTTCAGAATTTCAAAATCAATCCGCGCTCCGCCCGACGAGCAGCTTTCGATTTCAACGTGAGGATAACGTTGCTGCAAAATATCAAATAAACGATAAGCGGCTTGAGTTTGTGCAGTCACCGCCGCTTTGCCCGAATGGCCCGGTTGAACCAAACGACGATTGTGATCCCATTTGATGTAATCCACTTGATTCTGGCTTAACAGCCAATCCATACGTTCCAAAATGTAATGAAACGCGTCGGGATTGACTAAATCCAGCACGTATTGATGGCGTTCTTCCGGCTGTGCATAACCGTCCAATTGCAGCAACCAATCGGGATGTTGCCGGTACAGCATCGAACGTTTGCTGATCATTTCCGGTTCCATCCAAATCCCGAATTGCATGCCCAGCTTTTTCACCGCGTCAATCACCGGCGTTAAACCGTTCGGATACTTTTTCTCATCCAGGAACCAATCGCCTAATCCGCCGAAATCATCGTTCCGACCGATAAACCAACCGTCGTCGATGATAAAACGTTCCACGCCCATTTCCGCCGCTTTTTCCGCCATCGCGATAATATGAGCGGGATCGTGATCAAACATCACGCCTTCCCAAATATTAAGATGGACGGGACGAACCGGCTGCGCAAAGTGCAGAATATGGTTTCGGATATGACGGTGAAATTGTTGCGACATGCCGTTCAAGCCGCTATCGGAATAAACGGTATAAACCCAAGGGGTGGAAAGCGATTCGCCTTTTTCTAAAGCGATTTCACCGGGCAAATAAAGATTTTCCAGTTGCGCGAAGCGACGTCCGTCAATCAATACGTCGGCACGAATGCGATGATTGCCCGACCAGGCCAAATGAAAGCCCCAAACTTCGCCCTGTTGCTGACTGAAATGCGGTCGTCCCAGCACCAGATTCGGCGCATACTCGTGAGAAGTGCGTCCATGGCGATTTTCCTGCACAAAGGCGCCGTGTTTTAACCGGGTGCGGTTTTCCTGCAACTCTCGGCACCAGCGCCCGTAAAAACTGAGCACTTCATCGGCATATTCCGGCACCGGCAAAGTGACCGCAAGACGATTAACGGTAAACTTGCTTTCGCCGAGGTTGGTTAAGGTGTTACGGAATTTAAACACACCGTTTTCATCGCTCTCGATTTCCGTTTTAAACGCCAGTTGTGCAACGGAGTCTTCCGCTTCAATCAAAAAAACGTTGTCATTTTTGACCGCACTTTTGGTTTTGAATACCGGCGCCCAGTCGTAACCGTCGCGGTGTCCGTCCACACTTGAGGAACCCCAAAAGCCTCGTCCGTTTTCGGCGGCAAAGGTGACCGGCGTATCCACATCCAAACCGCCGTTGGATACGCCGCGCTCCAGGCTTAACGCATCCGCTTCCGTGATTTCGTCAATATCTAAACGCGCGCCCCAATAAAGAATTTCCGCCGGTTCTGAACGAATAATTAAATCCGTATTGCCGGCGCTTAAACGAATAATATTTTTCATCATCTTCCCTCTTTCACACTTCTGTATTTATCCAATAACACGATATTGACTTTCGCCAATAAATCTCCGTGCAATTTGTAATAACGGAAGTAAACGAACAATTTGATACTGTAAAACAAAATCGGCAAGCCGATCATAATGACTTTCATCCAAAAAATCGTGTTTTCGTTTTGTACTTGGTTCGGCACATAATTAATTGCGGTTAATAACACACCGATCAGCAGGGCGGAAATTGCGGAGCCCGCTTTTACCACCATGGTTTGTACGGAATAAGCGATGCTTTCCGAGCGAATGCCGAGCTTGTATTCGCCGTAATCCACGGTATCCGCCACCATAATGACCTGCAATGTCCAGAATAATGCGCTGCCGATTTGCATAAAAATACCGGCAAGAATAATTAAAAATACGCTCGGGGTTTCCGTCATGCCCGTATAAGCAAGAATTAAACAGCTTAAAATCGAGCTGACGGAAATCGTAATCCACAACGTGCGGCGTGAAAATAAACGCACCAAACGGGCAAAAAAGACAATAATGATCAGATTCGCAATACCGGCGTAGGACATGTAGTAAGGGAACATTTCCTTGTCGCCCACCACATAAGTGAAATAATAAATCGCAAAGCCGGAAATAATATTGCTGGCGATGTTATAACATAACGCCATCACCAAAAGGCTGAAAAGCTGATCGTTACGCGGAATTAAGGAAATCAAGGTTTTAAGCGGAATGCGCGCCTGAGCTTCGCCGTTCAGATTATCCGAAGAATATTTCTCTTTTAAATTCACCAACGTAATAACGGTTGAGGCGATGAAAAAGACGATAATAATGATGGTAAACATGCGAAAGCCGAAGCCTTTATCCTCGCCGCCGACATAATCCACAAAAGCGATACAGGTTCCCGCGGTGATAAAATTGGCAAGACTTGAAAAGAATCGCGGATAAGGAACTAATTCTTCACGTTCATGCTGATCCAAGGTTAACGTCGGGGTTAAGGACCAAAACGGAATATCCATTAAAGTGTAAGTCATGCCCCATAAAATGTAGGTCACGGCGATATACGCGATTAATGCCGTACCGCTAAAATAATCCGCGCAAAACAAAGAAAAAAGAACAAGAGAATTTAAAATCGTACCGATTAAAATCCAAGGCTTAAATTTCCCCCAACGACTACGCGTATTATTCACAATCCATCCCATGATCGGATCGTTGAGCGCATCCCAAATTCGCGCAACCATAAAAATCGTTCCTACGATAGCGCCCGATACGCCAAGCACATCCGTGTAATAATACATTAAATACATATACACGATATGAATGGCGAAGTCTTTTCCGTAAGCGCCCAAGCCAAAGCTCAATTTTGTTTTCATTGATAAACTCATTTTTCACCTCATGCTACAAATAACCTATCCGTACGTTAATATTTGCATAAGAAAACCAAAAAATTCTATCCGATTTTTTCAGCAAAATTCCTGAAAACTCAGATTACGTGATCGAACAAATAAAATCTGAACATTCGAGAAAATTTCACTAGAAAACGCTATTTTAAGCGCTATACTAAACACCAATAAAAAATAAGAATAACTTAAATCATGAACATGCCATCTCGCATAATAAAACTGCCGGAAAACTTGCGGGAACAATCCGGCAGCGAACAAATCAGCCCTTTGTCGCTTTCCCTGGATGCCCGCCCGATTAACGTTAACGTGCAGCAACCGCCGGAAAATATGCCCGCTTATCATTGGCACGGGCATATCGAAATCAATATTCCCTTCGATGACGACGTAGAATATATTTTCAACGAAAACAATACGGTTATTCGTGCGGGACACATCGGCATTTTCTGGGCCTCCGTTCCTCATCGGCTAATTGACAAACGTCACTGTCAGACGATGGCGGTATTTGATATTCCCGTTTACCAATTTCTGTCCTGGCAACTGTCGCAAAATCTGATCAATCACATCACTCACGGCATTATCATTCAATCGAAAAATCCGCATTTAGTCAGCTTATTTGAAGTCCGACGCTGGGAAAAAGAATTAAAATCGGAAGATCCGAACCGTCATCAACTGGTTTACGACGAAATTCAACTGATGATCAAACGTATCAGTTTGGACGGTTGGACGTTATTGCTGGAACTGCCGAAAACCGTCAGTCATCAAATTTCCGGCTCCAGACATGCACAGAATTATGTTCGAACGATGCTTGATTACATCGCCAATCATTATAATGAGCCGCTCACCGTACAAGCGGTAGCCAGCGCGGTAGGATTAAATAGCAACTATGCGATGAGTTTATTCCAAAGCGCCATGCAGCTTACCATCAAACAATACATTATGATGATGCGCATCAATCATGCCAAGGCGCTGCTGAGCGACACCAACAAAAGCATGCTGGATATTTCGCTCACCACCGGCTTTGGTTCGATCAGTCGCTTTTACGACAATTTTCTAAAATACACCGGTCTTTCGCCCAACAAATACCGCAAACAGATCCGCGCCAAGGACAGCTGGTCGGCGCAAGGGCTCATTCCCACCAACCAATCCGTGAAAGGCGCCAGCACGGGCGAAAAATTAATCACCAAAAACATTCGGCAACTCTAAACAAGGACAATTTTATGCAATTCCCCCCTCTTCAATCCGCCGCATTTATCCGTCGCTACAAACGCTTTATGGCGGACGTAGAACGGCCGAACGGCGAAATCATCACCCTTCACTGCGCCAACACCGGCGCCATGACCGGCTGCGCGGAAAAAGGCGATACCGTTTGGTATTCCGATTCCAAAAGCGCCACGCGGAAATATCCCTGCTCCTGGGAACTGACTCAACTTGCAAACGGCAATCTGGTTTGCATCAACACTCACCGTTCCAACCAATTAGTGCACGAAGCCTTACAAAATAAAGGGATTAAAGAACTCGCCGACTATTCGGAGATTTACCCCGAAGTCAAATACGGTGAAGAAAACAGCCGCATCGATTTTCTGCTGAAAGGCGAAGGCTTGCCCGATTGTTACGTAGAAGTAAAATCCATCACCTTGGTAAAAAACAACATCGGCATGTTTCCCGACGCCGTAACCAGCCGCGGACAAAAACACATCCGCGAATTACTCGCCGCGAAAAAACAAGGACATCGCGCCGTCGTGTTATTCGCCGGCCTGCACGACGGTTTCGATTGTTTCAAAATCGCCGAATACATCGATCCCGAATACGACCGGCTGTTAAAAAACGCCATGCAACAAGGCGTGGAAGCTTACGCCTACGCGGGAAAATTCGAGAAAATACAAGGCATTCCTACCGCACTTTCGCTGACGCATAAAGTGCCGTTCATCGAATGAAAAGATGCCGGTTAACGCGTTTTAACCGATTAAAATATAAAAAGTGCGGTCAAAATTTTGAATGTTTTTTGAATTAAAAAAACAAGCGAAAATTTGACCGCACTTTTTGCTGCGTTAGCGGTTTTACGGACAGCCTTTTTTGCCGCCGCAGCGATCACAGCCTCCGCACAGATCGTTCTTAGCCGTTTTGGACTTAAACACAAATTTACGTAATAGATACAATACGCAAACGCCGACGATGAGGCCGACAATAATAGATTGTTCCATCTTAGAAGATCCTCATAGAAATTTGGTATACCGCAAACGAGAATACGTAAGCCAGCGCGAACAGATAACCCGCAATCAGCAAGGTTTTTTTGGTCGAATTGACTTCCCGTTTAATCACCGCCAGCGTCGCCATACACATCGGCGCATAAACGTACCAAGCTAAAAAAGCCAGCGCCGTCGGGATTCCCCATTGTTCGTGTACGATCGGCACCAAGGCGTTCTGAATGGCCTCATCCGAACCGCTTGCGCCGACCGCATAAACCGTGCCCAACGCTGCCACCACCACTTCACGGGCGGCAATCCCCGGAATCATGGCGATACACATTTGCCAAGTGAATCCTAAAGGCGCAAAAATCGGCTGGATAAAATTGCCCAGCATACCGGCAAAGCTATAATCAATGGCCGCGGCCGTGGCGCCTTCCGGCGTTGCCGGAAAACTGACCAGCGCCCATAAAATCACGCTTAAAGCAAAAATAACCGTTCCCGCCCGTTTCAGGAAAGCCGCCACTTTATCCCACAAACTGGATAAAATGTGTTGAAAATTCGGTAAACGGAACGTCGGCAATTCCATTAATAACGGGAATTGACGAATGCTGCCTTTGCGACGGGCGAGGCGCTTCATAATGTAAGCCACCAATCCGGCGGAAAACACGCCGATAAAATATAACCCGAACAACACCAAACCTTGCAGATTAAAAACGCCCCAGACCGTTTGATCCGGAATCACCGCACCGATAATCAGCGCATAAACGGGCAATCTCGCAGAACAGGTCAACATCGGAGCAATGGCGATGGTCACCAACCGTTCGCGGGGATCCTGAATGGTTCTGGCCGACATCACCGAAGGCACCGCGCAGGCGAAGCTGGACAACAGCGGGATGAATGCCCGGCCGGATAAGCCGCTGGTGGATAACAAATTATCCAAAAGAAACGCCGCCCGCGGTAAATAGCCGGAGTCTTCCAGTAACAAAATAAAAGCAAACAAAATTGCGATTTGCGGAACGAACACCAAAACACTGCCCACGCCGGCAATCACGCCGTTGAGTATTAAATCCCGCAATATTCCTGCCGGAATCAGAGTAGCAACCCATTCTCCCAGGCTTGTAAAAAGATCTTCAATGAAATCCATCACGGGTGCGGACCAGGAATAAACCGCCTGAAACACCAATAACAAAACCAGCAGTAATAAGACGAATCCCCAAACGGGATGTAAGGTGAGACGGTCTAATCGTTGGTGCCATTGCGGCATAACCATTTCCGTTTTAACCGTTTGCGTCAGAATTTCTTCGACCTGCGCATACAAGGCATTGCTATCAAGGGATTCCAACAGTTTTACCGCTTGATTGCCGTCAATACCGACGCTGTCACGCGGCAAATTGGCGATGGCGTTTTTTACGCCGCGGATACCGTCCCGCCGGATGGCCACGGTTTCCAAAACGGGAACGCCCAACAACTCGGCGAGCTTTTTCTCGTCAATGGTTAAACCGCGGGAACGGGCCACGTCAATCAGATTTAACGATACCACCATCGGCAGCCCCAGCATTTTTAACTCCAGCACCATGCGTAAGGTCATGCGCAAATTGGTGGCATCGGCAACGGCAATAATACCGTCAATTTTTCTGCCGTATTTCCCTAAAATTTCATCGCGGGCGACGGCTTCATCAAGAGTGGTGGTGCGTAAACTATAAGTACCGGGTAAATCAATGATGCTTACCGAAGGATCATCGACAAATAACCCTTCGCGCCGCTCGACCGTTACGCCGGGATAATTGGCCACTTTCGCATTGGAGCCCGTTAATCCGTTAAAAAGCACGGTCTTCCCGCAATTGGGTGCGCCGACTAAAGCAAAATAAGTCAGTTTATCTTGATTCATTACGTTTATCTTGGTTATAAGAAAATTATCAGACTATTAATCGGTTATTTATTGATATGACAAAGAATTTTACTGGCTTCTGCGGCACGTAAAGAAAACTGCGATAAGTTACTTAATCTCACCGCAAACGGACCTTTGCCGAAAACGCCGGCCGCCACGATTTCCACCGGCATGCCTTTAGAAAAGCCTAAATCCGCCAAACGACGGCTGACTAACCCGTCCAGCTCACCGAATGCATTATTGGCGACGATGGAATCAATATAAGCGACATTTCCTTTGCTGAGTTGAGATAAAGGAACAACCATAATGAATACTCCGTTTTAGATTGGTTTTAGCCTAGCGTCGAATTATACACCCGACTTACCGCCAATAAATGATAATTATTCCTAATGTTGATTTTGATCAGTTTTTTGCGCTTAAAAAAGGTTGCGAATCGCCTTAAATTTCCGATGATCACGGCTAAAGCCTCCCGCTTTCGCCCGAAATCGTCACTGAGTTAAAAAGTGCGGAAGATTTTCAGCACGTTTTTTTCATAATCTTGAAAAATCCGGAATCGAACACATATTTGTTATACCGTTATGCGCATTCGGCTAACAAAAAAGCCGCAAGCAAACAGCTTACGGCTTATAAAAAGTGGCGGAGGAACTGAGATTCGAACTCAGGGAGGGCGCAAACCCTCGCCGGTTTTCAAGACCGGTGCATTCAACCGCTCTGCCATTCCTCCGTCGAAGTGCGGAGAAATATAATATAGTTTTACGATGAGGTAAACTAAAATTTTAGAAAATCGTCTTAACAGACGATATTTTGTCCAGCGTCGATGAAAATATCGCCGACAACATAAAAAAACATTTTGACTTTTATCAAATTTAACTTTAATTTAACAACAATTTTATTGACTCTCTATTGAAGGAAAGACTATGCAACAATCCCGTATTGTTTTCGATTCCCGCGATCAGGCTTCTTTATTGCTAAGCACCCACAAAGTGCTGCGTAACACCTATTTTTTATTGGGTTTAACGCTGGCTTTTTCTGCGCTGGTCGCTTACATTTCCATGTCCCTTAACCTACCGAGCCCGGGTATTTTAATTACCTTGATAGGTTTTTACGGATTACTGTTTCTAACGCACTCATTGGCCAACAGCGGTGCGGGGATTTTGGCGGCGTTCGCCTTTACCGGTTTCCTGGGTTACACCTTGGGCCCAATCCTTAACATGTATGTAGGCGCCGGCTTAAGCGATCTGGTTGTATTGGCTTTAGGCGGAACCGCTGCGGTCTTCTTCGCTTGTTCGGCTTATGTATTAACCACGCAAAAAGATATGTCGTTCCTTGCCGGTATGATGTTCTCTTTATTCATCGTGTTGTTAATCGGTATGATCGCCAACATATTCCTGAACATGCCGGCATTGCATATCGCGATGAGCGCGCTTTTCGTGGTATTTTCCAGTGCGGCGATTTTGTTTGAAACCAGCAACATTATTCACGGCGGCGAAACCAACTATATCCGCGCAACAGTCAGCCTGTTTGTGTCGCTTTACAATCTGTTCATCAGTTTATTGAATTTATTAACGATTTTCAGCCGCGACGAATAATCAGCGCGAATCATCATAAACGCCCCGTTTCGGGGCGTTTTGTTCTTCATAAGGAAAATTATGTTAACGGTTAACCAACAACAGATTGAAACCGATCCGGCCGGTTATTTAATGGATTTAAACCAATGGACGCCGGATGTGGCCCGTGCCATCGCGGAAAAAGAAGGTATCGTATTAACGGACGCGCACTGGGAAGTGATTGATTTTGTGCGCGATTTTTATCAGGAATATAAAACTTCTCCCGCCATTCGAATGTTAGTGAAAGCCATGGCGAAAAAATTAGGCGAAGAAAAAGGCAACAGCCGCTATTTGCAACGCCTTTTCCCGGACGGTCCGGCGAAACAGGCGACAAAACTGGCGGGCTTGCCGAAACCGGCAAAATGCCTTTAATTTCCTATTCGGTAAGCCAAATCCGGTGCTAAAGTGCGGTCAAAAAATGCGATGTTTTTTGCCCGCACTTTTCGTTTTCAGTGGCGCCCGGCGTTAACGTTCGATAGAAAAACGGCTGAATACGCGTCCGCCCGCATATTCCTGCTCGATTAAATTTGTCACCTCGGCCGTGGGCGGGCCTTGTTCCAGCCATTCTCTGAAGGCGGCAATCTGTTCGGCGGATCCCGCGGCGACCACACGAACCGAACCGTCGATTTGATTTTTCACGTAGCCATGAATCCCTAATTTATTGGCTTCACGTGCGGTGAAAAAACGAAATCCCACGCCCTGCACACATCCGTAAACGGTAAATTGTCGTTGTATCATCACGCCACTCCTTGATTTATTTCAGAAATTTGCGATTTTTTTACGGCTGACTATTCCTATTTCATCGAAATTAGCATAGCATACAAACTAACACTTTCATCATTAAAGTGAGGTTTTATGTTTTATTTCTCCCAAGGAGTTACTATGAAATTTCGTTTAGCTGCCGTTGCTGCTTCGGCATTACTCGCGAGTTCCGCCAGTTTCGCAGGCATGGTTACCGCTTCATCAAATATTGATTTTTTAGCGGTCGACGGACAAAAGGCAAGCAAATCTTTATTAAAAGAAAGCCGTTCGTTCAATGTCAATGATACCAACACTCACCAAGTGGTCGTGCGCGTATCGGAATTAATTCGCGAAGGATCCGATCGTAATTTATTCGAAAGCGATCCGATTGTAGTAACATTCCAGGGTTCTACCGAAGACGTTCAAATTTCCGCGCCGCGTTTAACCAACGAGCGCGAAGCCAATAATTTTAAAGCGAATCCTAAAATCACGGTGAAAACCGTTTCCGGCACGGAAATCGCCACGAAGCAGGATTATTTGAAACAGGAAGGTTTCCTGCCCGGTGTGAATTTAGAAGAAAATCTGTCTAACTACAACCAGTCCGGCGCCACCGCTTCCGTAGCGGGCTTCGCCACTGCGTCCATGCCGGCTGCCGTCGGCACCGTTCAAAACGGTAAAGTGAAGAAGGGCAAAGTAACCGTTCAGGGCGAAAACGCCGCGGAACAAATGCTGCAATACTGGTATCAACAAGCGGACAAAGAAACGCAGGAACGTTTCTTAAACTGGGTGAAAACGCAAAAATAAGCTTTTAATTGACGTGAAAAGTGAGCTTAGCTCACTTTTTTATTAGAAGCCAAAGGCGATTTATCGCCTATGATTTTGCGAAAAAACTTCGTCAATTTTGACCGCACTTTTAAGGCTGTTTGAAGACTATGGCGCTGATTCTTAATATTCTAAATTTCGTTCTGGGCGGTTTTGCCGTTACGCTGGGTTGGTTAATCGCCACGATATTCAGCGCCGTGTTGATTATCACCCTGCCTTATACGCGAAGTTGTTGGGAAATTACTAAAATGTCGCTGATTCCCTTTGGGAACGATATTGTTCACGTGAAATATCTGGAACCGAAAAGCGCGGCGCAAAATACGCTCGGTTCCGTGCTGAATCTGGTTTGGTTCATTCTTTTTGGGTGGTGGTTGTGCCTTGCTCATATCTTTGTGGGCATTGCTCAATGTCTGTCCGTTATCGGCATTCCGACCGGCCTGGCGCATTTCAAACTGGCGCCGATTTCGCTTTTTCCCGTGGGGCAGCGCGTAGTATCAAAAGAAACCGCCCAATTGGCTCGTCAATACGCAGCCGAAAAAGAATTCGAATTAAAACGCAATGCTTAATACCAAAGTTATCGCCTCGCTGCCGATGTTTATCGCCGTCAATATTGCGGCGTTATTAGTATGGGGTTTGGATATTTCGCAGCAAAGCATGCCGTTGGTGCTCGGCGTGATTGCCGGCGGACTGGTGGATTTGGACGATCGCTTCAGCGGGCGATTACGTAATATTTTTTATACTCTGCTCGCCTTCACGGTGTCCTCTTTTCTTTCTCAACTGCTGCTCAATCAAGGCATTTATTTCATCATCATGATGACCTTGATCACCTTTATTTTCACCATGGTCGGAGCCGTAGGACAACGTTACAGTACCATTGCGTTCGGCACCCTTGTCGTGTCCCTGTATACCACGCTCACCTATCTGCCCGCAATGCCTTGGTATCTGAATCCGGTTATGATTCTGGCAGGAACCTTGCTGTATAGCTCGGTAGCGGTGATTATTCACCTGATTTTCCCCAATCGCCCGGTACAAGACAGCATAATGACATCTTTTCTGGCGTTGGCGGATTATCTTGACGCTAAATCGGACTTTTTTGACCCTGACGATATCGAGCAACTGGAACAAAAACAGATTTCTCTGGCAATGAGCAACAGCCGACTGATTGCCGCGTTCAATCATTGTCGCAACCTGTTGTTTAACCGTATGCGCAGTCAGCATCGGCATGCGCACACCAATAAAATGTTGCGCTATTATTTTACTGCGCAGGACATTCACGAACGCGCTCATTCCAGTCATGCGGATTACCAGGTTCTTGCCGGAAAACTGAAAAATTCGGATTTAATCTTCCGTATGCAACACCTGCTGGAACTTGAAGCGCAGGCCTGTCGCGACATCGCCACGGCATTGCAGACCAACGGCGAATACCGCTACAGCCGGCGGTTGGAACGTACCGTGGCGGGCACCCATCAGTCTTTAGAATTGTACGCTCAACGCTGTCAGTCCGACGATGAAAAAAACAACCTGCAAACGATACGCACTTTACTGGAAAATCTACAGAATATCGATTGGCAACTACGCAATCTGGCGCAGTCTCAACATAGCGAAGAACAAAACGAACGCGCCCGGATTGATACCGAACATATTTCCGGCTTTGGGAACATTCTCGCTCGTATCGGCAGCCATTTTACGGTGGAATCTCAGCTGTTCCGCCATGCCGTACGTTTGTCCGTTGTTGTATTTATCTGTTGCAGTCTGGTAGAAATTTTCGATTTACAGGTGGATCGCGGCTATTGGATTTTATTGACCGCCATTTTCGTTTGCCAACCTAATTATTCCGCCACAAAAATACGGGTAAAACAACGGATTATCGGCACATTGCTGGGCGTGCTGGTCGGTTCGTGCTTGCCTTACATGGCTTCCGCCTTGGAAGCCAAACTGGCGATGGTGGTCATCAGCAGCACGCTGTTTTATTTTTTCCGTACCAATAATTACAGCTTTTCAACCTTTTTCATCACCATCCAAGTCCTCGCCAGCTTTGATATTATGGGTTTCGACATTTATGACGCCACTTTACCGCGCCTGCTTGATACTTTGCTGGGTTCCGCCCTGGCATGGATTGCCGTGTCTTATATTTTTCCCGACTGGAAATATCTGCAACTGGATAAAGTCAGCCACCAGGCGATCATTCATGATGCTCAGTATTTATTGCATATCGTCGGGCAGTTGTTATTCGGCGGCGGCGATGACCTGAAATATCGCATTGCGCGCCGTCGCGCCCATGAAAGCGCCATGACGTTAACCGCCACGCTGACGACCATGAATACCGAACCGAAAAAATACGCGCCTTATCTGCAAAAAGGTTTTAACTTTCTGCAGATTAACACCACGTTACTGGGTTATATTTCCGCTTTGGGCGCATACCGCCGGAAAATGCGCGACATCAAACAGGATACCGATTTTCTAAGCGAGTTTTATCCTATTGCCAAACAGACCGCGTTGTTACTGGAAAAATCGGACCGAATATCCGATGCGGAATTTGAAAACCGTTACCGGCAGATAACGACGAAATTACAGCGTTATACGGAACAAAATCAGCGCAAAAATCGCCCGCACTTTAGCGTGCCGTTGCAGCAAATTCAGATGATTGCGCAGCTTCTCCCGCAATTACGGCAAGCCGTAAAATAAAAAAGCCCGGAGAATTCCAAGCTTTTTCATCTTTTACTTTAACGATCGGTTTATTCCGCTTCTTCCAGCTCATCCGCCATCGCCGCCAATATTTCGCGGGAAAGCAACGCCAGCGCGCGATAAAACGGTAAATTCGCCGCCGCTTCCACTTTTGTTAAAAACGGGTTGGCGCAAGGCAGCAAGAACTGCTCGAACAGTTCCTTTTGCGCGGAGACGGAAGCCAGATTATCTTCAATCCAGGAAGCGGTTAAAAAAACTAAACCGAAATGATCCGCACTTTCCACCGACGGCATATTGCGCGCCTGCCGGAATGCCGCAAAAGCCTCCGCGTCAACGTTGTAAGCCGAAATTTCAACGGGCACGACATTTTTCTTGTCGCGGAACAATCGCTGATATTCTTTATCCAGCACGACGGGATCGACCGCCATTTGCAGACTTTCAATAGCAGACAAGCTTGCTTTGTCCGTCTCCAGCGGCCAAATTTGCGTCAATCCTTTTTGCTGCAACCAGCTGAAAACGCCGCCGAGCACCGGATCCGTCGGCGAACGATAAAATAAATTTCCTAACAAACGGCTGATTAGTGAAAAATGATTTATATTTTCTGACATGAATTTATCCCAATTCGCGACGGCCCAAAAACGAATGGGTCAAGGTTGTGCCGTCCACCATTTCCAATTCGCCGCCCACCGGAATACCGTGAGCAATGCGGCTTACTTTAATGCCCTGTTGCATACACATTTCGGCGATATAATTGGCCGTTGCGTCGCCTTCAACGGTGGGATTGGTCGCCAAAATGACTTCTTGAAAACGTTCGTTCTGCAAACGTTGTTGCAGCAAATCCAAACCGATTTCCCGCGGACCGATACCGTCTAACGGCGATAAATGTCCCATTAACACAAAATAGCGCCCGGAAAACTGCCCGGTCTGTTCAATGGCCTGAATATCCGCCGGCATTTCCACCACGCACAGCAAGCCCGAATTCCGGCGACGCGGATTATCACAAATGGCGCAGGTTTCTTCTTCCGTAAAAGTACGGCATTGGCCGCAATGCCCGATTTTCGACATCGCATCCGTCAGAGCTCGGGCTAAATTCATGCCGCCGCTACGATCGCGTTGCAATAAATGATATGCCATACGCTGAGCGGATTTCGGTCCCACTCCGGGCAAGCAGCGCAAATGCTCAACAAGATTTTCTAACAGCGGACTGCTTTGCATAAGATTTCCTGAAAAACAATGAAAAAATCGACCGCACTTTTTGAAATTAACATAAAGTGCGGTCTAAAAACGCAATGTTTTTACACATTGATTCGTCGGTAACGATCATCCTTCAACCTGAAGCAAGGTTGGATTGAAAAATTAAAACGGCATTTTGAAACCCGGCGGCAATGACATGCCGGCGGTCACTGAAGCCATTTTTTCTTTCTGCATTTCTTCCGCACGACGCACGGCATCATTAAATGCGGCGGCAATTAAGTCTTCCAGCATTTCCTTATCTTCTTCCATCAGAGAAGGATCAATGGTGATACGACGGCAATTATGCGCACCGTTTAATGTAATTTTAACAAGCCCGGCACCGGATTCTCCCGTGACTTCAAGCTGAGCAATCTCGTCCTGCATTTTTTGCATACGTTCCTGCATTTGTTGGGCTTGTTTCATCAAGCCGCCTAATCCGCCTTTCCCAAACATAATATTTCCGTTAATAACTGTTAAAGTGCCGTTCATTTAAGGAACCGCCCCCTCAAACAAAAAGTCCGCTTAATCAACCTAAGCGAACTTTTCAACAAACCTAAATCAGCAATGGTTATTTTTTAAGCAATAAAACTTCCGTTTCGCCTGCAATTACAGAACCAACGTGTTTTTCAATATGACTGATTTCATCCATATTAGAAATCACAATCGGCGTTAATACTGATTTTGCTTTTGATTTTAATAAATCCAAGTCAAATTTCAATATGACGTCACCGCGTTTAACGCTTTGGCCTTCCTGAGCGACACGGGTAAAACCTTCACCTTTTAACTCAACCGTATCAATACCGAAGTGAACGAATAATTCCACGCCTTCGGTAGATTCCATGGAAAACGCATGATTCGTTTCGAAAATTTTGCCGATAACGCCGTCCACCGGAGCGACGATTTCGTCGCCGGTCGGGTTAATTGCAACGCCGTCGCCTACAATTTTTTCCGAAAATACAACATCAGGAACATCTTCAATGCTTACGATTTCACCTGATAATGGTGCATATACTTTCACTTCCACTGCTTGACTTTGTTTTGAGCCAAATAACTTAGCAAAAAAACCCATTGTAACCTCTCCATAATGATTGAAACCTTACGTATTCTAACGCAAAAATTTCACTTTGTATCTAGTTTAATGCTTTTTCTTTTAAGAAATCATTGATTAATTTTTCTATTTCAGCCGCAGTCGGAACCTGTAACGCTTTTTCAGCTAAAATGCGGGCATCGGCAAAATTTACGTTGCGGATTAATTTCTTGATACGAGGCACGGAAATCGCACTCATACTGAATTCATCCAATCCCATCCCCAAAAGCAATAAGGTTGCGCGTTCGTCACCGGCCAATTCACCGCACATACCGGTCCATTTACCCTCGGCGTGAGAGGCGTCAATCACCTGTTTGATCAGGTTTAATACTGACGGAGACATCGGATTGTATAAATGAGAAATCAATTCGTTACCGCGGTCTACCGCTAAGGTGTATTGCGTTAAATCGTTCGTACCGATACTGAAGAAATCCACTTCTTTAGCTAAGAATTTTGCATTCACCGCAGCAGACGGCGTTTCAACCATCACGCCGACCTGAATATTTTCGTCAAACGCTTTGCCTTCATTGCGAAGTTCTTGTTTCAATACTTCAATCACGGTTTTTAACTCGCGAATTTCCTCAACGGAAATAATCATCGGGAACATTACCGCCAATTTACCGAATGCCGATGCGCGCAACACCGCACGTAATTGCGCATGTAAAATTTCGCGGCGGTCCAATGCGATACGCACTGCGCGCCAACCTAAGAACGGATTCATTTCCTTCGGTAAATTCAAATACGGCAATTCTTTATCGCCGCCGATGTCCATCGTACGCAATACCACTAAGCGACCGTTCATCGCTTCCACCACTTCTTTGTACGCGGCGAATTGTTCTTCTTCCGAAGGCAGACTATCGCGATCCATAAACAGGAATTCGGTACGGTATAACCCGACGCCTTCCGCACCGTTACGATCCGCACCTTCGCAATCGCGAATCGTACCGATGTTCGCAACCACATCGACCTGATGACCGTCCAACGTTAATGCCGGCAAATCTTTTAATTTGGCTAATTCCGCTTTTTCCGCCGCAAGTTGCGCCTGCTGTTCCTTCAGGCTATCGATTTGTTCCTGAGTCGGATTCACGTAAACCGCATTGTTCACTGCGTCCAGAATCAGGAAATCGCCGGTATTCACTTTTTCCGTTACATTATTGGTTCCCACAATCGCCGGCAATTCCAAGGAACGCGCCATAATAGAAGTGTGAGAAGTACGGCCGCCGATATCGGTGATAAAACCTAACACTTTATCCAGATTTAATTGCGCCGTTTCGGACGGGGTTAAATCATAAGCCACTAAAATCGCTTCTTCGTTAATTTCACCCAAATCCACAATATGCATGCCTAAAATATTTTTAAGCAATCGGTTGCCAATATCACGAATATCACCTGCGCGCTCTTTTAAGTATTCGTCATCGATTTCAGACAACATGGCGACTTGCTGATCGATAATTTTGCTCGCCGCCGAAGCCGCACTCACTTTATGCGAACGAAGGTAATCAATAATTTCTTCTTCCAGCTCTTCGTCTTCTAAGATCATTAAATGACCTTCAAAAATCGCCGCTTTATCTTCACCAAGCGATTTCAACGCTCGGTTACGGATAGAATTTAACTGCTCCACTGCCGCGGCTCGCCCTTTATAAAAGCGCGCCACTTCGGCATCCAGTTGGTCATCACTGATTT
Source organism: Exercitatus varius (assembly GCF_029577735.1). Taxonomy (NCBI): domain Bacteria; kingdom Pseudomonadati; phylum Pseudomonadota; class Gammaproteobacteria; order Pasteurellales; family Pasteurellaceae; genus Exercitatus; species Exercitatus varius. Next base: position 81,557 of record NZ_JARQTO010000009.1, read on the forward strand.
TGCCATGGTCGATGACAATTTTTTCTTCTTTAAGTACAAGTGCTTTACCGAAAACGATACCTGGAGAAGCTGGAATTCCTGAAATCATAATTTACCCTTCCAATATAATTAAGATGCGTATAAAAATAATAGCCACAACAGGACGTTTTCCATCACAATATGAGGAAAATCCGATGTTATGGCTATGAAATCATTATTCTAAAGTTGGCATTAAAGCAACTAAATGATCAACGGCAGCTTGTTCATCTTCACCTTCAGCTGAAATTGTGATGACGGTACCTTGTGTTAAACCTAGAGTTTGTAACTTGAATAAGCTTTTTGCGCTTGCGCTTTTACCTGCCGATGTGACCGTGATGTCTGATGCAAAGGCTTTTGCTTCTTTTACGAATTGAGCGGCAGGACGAGTGTGTAGACCGGCGGCAGCTGTAATTTCAACGTCTTTTGAATACATGATTTTACCTCGAGATAAAAGTTTAATAGAAAGATTTAACAAGCTCAAAACGACTTATTAAGTGAATCCTCCGCATGAAAGTGCGGTTAAAATTTATTGATTTTTTTAATTACTCAATTTCAACAGTAAGTATCAATATTCTGCCTAAATAATCAAGCTTAATCGTGACAATTTTTGAGTTAGCGCATAAAAAAGGTACAAACCTGGTTATTTTTTAATCTAAAAGTAACAAAAATTTTAAATATTATAAGATTATTTTATACCTTTTTAGGGTTACGTCGTAAAATGTCGGTGAGATTTTGCCTCATTTTTGCTTGAAATTAATCGGTGATAATTATCAAAACGTACAGGATGAATTTTGCCTTGTTCCACCGCTTCCCGCAGCGCACATTGAGGATCGTTTAAATGCTTACAATCCCGGAACTTACACATTCCCAGAAAATCCTGAAATTCGCGATAACCTTTGGTGATTTGTTCCGCGTCCAAATGCCACAAACCGAATTCGCGAATGCCCGGGCTATCAATCAAATTACCGCCTTGCGGTAAATGATATAAACGGGATGAAGTCGTAGTATGCTGGCCCAATCCCGAAGTTTGGCTGACTTCGCCCGTCTGAGCATTTACTTCCGGCAGAATTCGATTTACCAGACTGGATTTGCCAACACCCGACTGCCCCACAAAAATAGACGTTCCCTGCGCTAAAAGTGCGGTCAGTTTTTTCATATTTTCTCCGGTTTCCGCCGAAATCATTAGGGTTTGATAACCGATATTCCGATAAATTTTCAGCTGTTCTTCCGCTTGTTGACGGGCTTCGTCGGACAGCAAATCAATCTTGTTCAAGACAATCAGCGCCGGAATATTCGCCGTTTCGCAAATCACCAGATAACGATCGATAATATTCAGCGATAAAGTCGGCAATACCGCCGAAACAATCACAATAAGATCAATATTCGATGCCATGACTTTCAGTCCGTCATAATAATCCGGACGGGACAACTCGTTTTGGCGGGGTTTTACCGCTTCAATCACGCCGCTGACACCCTGCAGCTTTTCGTGACCCTTGCGCCAAACCACGCAATCTCCAACTACCACGCCGGATAAAGTCCGTCGCAGATTACAGCGAAACACTTCACCTCGTGCATCTTCCACATCCGCATGCATGGAATAACGCGTCACCACCACGCCGTCCTGAGTTTCGCCCAGCATATTCTCCTGCCAATCAATCTGATTTTTAGCTTGCCGACGGTGGCGATCCAACGCTTTTGCGTTATTAGAATGAATACGGCGTTTTTGATTTTGGGTTAATTTCTGTTTTGCCATTTAAAGTGCGGTCGATTTTCGGGTAGAATTGAAATAGATGAATGATAGGATACTGAAATTATGGCTCAAGATAAAGAAAATCTGATTTGGATTGATTTGGAAATGACGGGATTGGATCCCGAACAGGAACGCATTATCGAAATCGCTACTATTGTGACGGATAAAAATCTCAATATTTTAGCGGAAGGTCCGGTTCTAGCGGTACATCAATCGGACAAACTGCTGGCTAAAATGAGCGACTGGTGCGTCAAAACTCACACCGCCAACGGTTTGGTGGAACGGGTAAAAACCAGCAAACTCACCGAGCGCGCCGCCGAATTACAAACGATCGATTTTCTGAAACAGTGGGTGCCGAAAGGCGCATCGCCGATTTGCGGAAACAGCGTCGCGCAGGACAAACGCTTTTTATTCAAATACATGCCGGATTTAGCGGATTATTTTCATTACCGCCATCTCGACGTCAGCACCCTGAAAGAACTGGCTCGCCGCTGGAAACCCGATATTTTAAACGGATTCCAAAAAACCAACTCGCATTTAGCGCTGGATGACATTCGCGAAAGCATTAAAGAACTGGCTTATTATCGCGAGCATTTCATTAAATTAGACTAAAAAATCAACAAGCGGTCACTTTTCTGAAAATTCTGCTTGCACGATACGAAAACTTCCGTATAATACGCCCTGTTTTCGACGATAAGTCGCCTGCGGGAATAGCTCAGTTGGTAGAGCACAACCTTGCCAAGGTTGGGGTCGCGAGTTCGAGCCTCGTTTCCCGCTCCAAATTTCAAAGGACGTTTTATGACGTCCTTTTCTTTTATCTCGATTTAAAATTCATTTTTAATTTTCAACCCCAAAACTGAACAAAAAACTTGTCATTTTTTATGCGTAATCACCAGTGTGATTACTTATGGCTTCGCCACCGTTGGCAAAGCCAACGTTCAAAAAGCGTTGCTTTTTGTGACCGCACTTTTCCGGATCCGACAGCCGCCGCAAAATTATTCCTATTGTAAAAATGAAAAATGCGGTACAATTTCGCCCATTTAATCCGTTAGTTACGAGCTTATGTCCGCTATGTCTTACAGTCGTTTTTTGCCTGACGAACAAGCGACGATCGATTTCGGTCGCATGCTGATTCGGGCCGTTTGCCAAATCGCTTCGCCGCACGCGATCACCCTTTATCTTAACGGCGATCTGGGGGCGGGCAAAACCACCCTCAGCCGCGGCATGATTCAGGGGCTGGGACATCAGGGCAACGTAAAAAGCCCGACTTACACGCTGGTTGAAGAATATCGACTGCAAGGCAAACGCATTTATCACTTTGATTTATACCGTTTGAGCGATCCGGAAGAACTGGAATTTATGGGCATCCGCGACTATTTTTCCGCCGACAGCATTTGTTTGATTGAATGGGCGGAAAAAGGCGCCAGTTTGCTTGCCGAGCCCGATCTGTCGGTCAACATTAGTTATACGGACAATGCGCGCCGAATCGAATTAATTCCACAAAGTGAACAAGGTGAAGCCATCATTCAATTATTAAAATAGCCGATGAAACAGATTTTATCCCTTTTATTGAAAACAGCCGGCGCCTTTGCCCGACGCCGCATGGACACAACTAAAAAATACGGACAAAAAACAGCGCTTATTTTGACCGCACTTTGCTGTCTGACGGCTTATTCCCAATCGGCGCTGGCGGAAAAATGGACTATCGCCATCGATCCCGGCCACGGCGGGAAAGATCCGGGCGCCATCAGCCGCAACCTGCGTATTTACGAAAAAAACGTCACCATTTCCATCGCTCGGGAATTAAAAGCGTTTTTGGACAAAGATCCGAATTTTCGCGCCGTATTGACCCGCAACGGCGATTACTACATTTCCGTGCCTGATCGCTCGGAAATCGCCCGTCGTCAAAAAGCGAACTACTTAATTTCCATTCATGCGGATTCCTCTGAAGGCTCGACCTTGCGCGGCGCTTCCGTTTGGGTGCTATCAAACCGTCGCGCCAATGACGAAATGGGACAATGGCTGGAAGATCACGAAAAACAATCGGAATTACTCGGCGGCGCGGGCAACGTCCTTGCCACCCACAACAACGAGAAATACCTGAATCAAACCGTATTGGACTTGCAATTCGGACACAGTCAGCGAGTCGGATACGAACTCGGTGACGCCATTTTGCGCAATTTCGCCAAAATCACGACGCTAAGCCGCAGCCGTCCGCAACATGCCAGCCTTGGCGTACTGCGTTCGCCGGATATTCCGTCCGTCTTGGTGGAAACGGGTTTCTTATCCAATCCGGAAGAAGAGGCAAAACTGAGCTCGCCGTCCTATCGCCGCCGTATTGCCTACATTATTTATCAGGGTATTGTGGATTACCGGAAACGCCACGGCGGTTTAGAAGTCAACACCGTGGTACGCGCCCCGGCGGACAGTCCGAAAAACGCGCAATCCAATAACGCAAAAAGCGAAACTGATGACAAAAAAGAAAACGACACCGTTAAAGACAGCGGCGTGGTTCACAGCGTTAAAGCCGGCGATCGATTGGATAAAATCGCCAAGAAATACGACGTGAAAGAAGACGACATCGTCGCCTTAAATCAGCTGAAACGGAAAACCCTGCTTATCGGCCAGAAACTCCGCATTCCGGATAACCGTAAAAGTGCGGGCAAAAATACCGACAAATCCGAACCGGAAACCGTTTCCGCGCCGAAAGACAGCGGCGTGATTCACACAGTTAAAGCCGGTGATCGATTGGATAAAATCGCCAAGAAATACGACGTAAAAGAAGACGACATCGTCACCTTAAATCAGCTGAAACGAAAAACTCTGCTTATCGGGCAGAAACTCCGCATTCCGGATAACCGTAAAAGTGCGGGCAAAAATCCCGACAAATCCGAGCCAGAAACCGTTTCCGCGCCGAAAGACAGCGGCGTGGTTCACAGCGTTAAAGCCGGCGATCGGTTGGATAAAATCGCTAAAAAATACGACGTGAAAGAAGACGACATCGTCACCTTAAATCAGCTGAAACGGAAAACTCTGCTTATCGGCCAGAAACTCCGCATTCCGGATAACCGTAAAAGTGCGGGCCAAAATCCCGACAAATCCGAACCGGAAACCGTTTCCGCGCCGAAAGACAGCGGCGTGGTTCACAGCGTTAAAGCCGGCGATCGGTTGGATAAAATCGCTAAAAAATACGACGTGAAAGAAGACGACATCGTCACCTTAAATCAGCTGAAACGGAAAACCTTGCTTGTCGGTCAAACCTTAAAAATTCCGGCAAAAAACAAAAAAACGGCTGAAAAGCAAACCGTTAAACCCAATGTGAAAGTGACGGAAAAAGGAAAAAACCAGGATAAATCGAAAGAAACACCGAAATATCACGTGATTGAAAAAGACCAGACGATTTATGCCGTCAGTCGTTTATACGGCATTCCGCCAAGTCAAATTTTGAAACTGAACCCGAATTTAAAAGACGGAAAAGTCCGCGTAGGTCAAAAAATTCAGATTAAGGAATAATTATGCCGATTCAAATTTTACCGCCACAACTTGCTAACCAAATCGCAGCGGGTGAAGTCGTCGAACGTCCGGCGTCGGTGGTGAAAGAATTGGTGGAAAACAGCCTGGACGCCGGCGCCACTCAAGTCCAAATCAATATTGAGAACGGCGGCGCAACGCTGATCCGCATCCGCGATAACGGCATCGGCATTCCAAAACAAGAACTGGCGTTGGCGCTTGCCCGCCATGCCACCAGCAAAATCGCCACTATTGATGATTTGGAAGCGATTCTCAGTTTTGGTTTCCGCGGCGAAGCCTTAGCCAGTATCAGCTCGGTTTCCCGTTTAACGCTCACCTCCCGCACCGCCGAACAACAGGAAGCCTGGCAGGTTTTTGTGCAGGGGCGCGAACAGGAAAGCGTGATCAAACCGGCTTCTCACCCTGTCGGCACCACGGTGGAAGTGGCAAATTTATTCTTCAATACGCCGGCCCGTCGCAAATTTTTACGCACGGACAAAACGGAATTCGGCCATATCGATGAAGTTATCCGTCGCATTGCGTTGGCAAAATCGCACATCGGCTTCACTCTGACGCATAACGGAAAAATCATTCGTCAATACAAAAGTGCGCAGGAAAATACACAGAAACTAAAACGCCTCGCCGCCATCTGCGGCGACGATTTCGTCCGTCAGGCATTGCATATTGACTGGAAACACGACGATCTGCATTTATCCGGCTGGGTGGCGACGCCCGCTTTCGCCCGTTCGCAAAACGATTTGAATTATTGCTACGTAAACGGGCGGATGGTGAAAGATAAAGTGATTAATCACGCCATTCGTCAGGCTTACGCGGAATATTCGGGTAACGAGCAATATCCGGCTTTTGTGCTGTTTTTGGATTTGAATCCGAACGATGTGGATGTAAACGTACATCCGACCAAACACGAAGTGCGTTTTCAGCAAAGCCGTCTGATTCACGATTTCATCTTCCAGGGCGTCACCCATGCCTTGCTTTCCGCCGAACAGCTCGATTTTTCCGCGCCACAATCGGATGCGGGAAAAGCAAACGAAATCCGGGAACCGCAGGCGGGTTATAAAAATATGACAGCGACCGTCCGCCCTAACCGCGCGGCGGCCGGGCAGAATCTGTTCGGATTTAATCCGTCGCCGACGGAAAAAGAAAGCCATACGCCGACTGCGGCAAAATCTTCGGCTCCGTCCCGTTCGGAAAAATCGTCGAATTTTCTCCCGCACTTTATGCCGCAATCAGCGCATTCGCCTTCATCATTCGGGCGCGAAAAAGTCAGCAAAACGGAACAACGGCTTTATGCCGAATTGCTCAAAACGCCGGCAAATCAAGCTTCGCCGACCGCGTCGATTCAGCCGATATGCGCCTCGGCGGGCTCGTTACTGCGGGCTCTCGCTTTGGTGGATAATCGCGCATTATTGCTGCAACAGGATTCGGCCTTTTATTTACTGCCACTTAATAAATTGCAAAGAATGCGGTTCGAACTGATGTTGAGCGCACCGAATCCGTCCAAACAAATGTTGCTGATTCCCGTAGTTTTCCGTTTATCGGACGAACAACTGGCGCAATGGCGACAACAAAAACACTGGTTTGAACAAAGCGGATTCGAATTCACCGAAAATCCCGCTCAGCATCGCATTACATTAAACGCGGTGCCACAATGTCTGCGTCATCAGAATTTACAGAAAATGGTGGTGACGTTACTCAATCAATCCGTGCAAAAAACATCGGATTTTTTGACCGCACTTTTGGATTTAGCGGAGCCGTCCGACTGTCAGGTGTTGGCAAACGCCGTCAATCTTTTACAGGAAACCGAACAGTTATTGAATCGGCAGACGGCGCTAAAACTTAACGATTTGCTGATTCCCGTTGATTTTTCATCTTATTTATCATAATTATGCAACATAACTCGACCGCTTTGCCCACTGCGATTTTTTTGATGGGCCCCACCGCCTCGGGAAAAACGGATTTGGCCATTAAATTGCACCAAACGCTGCCGGTAGAAATTATCAGCGTCGACAGCGCATTAATTTATAAAGGCATGGACATCGGCACGGCGAAACCGAGCAAATGCGAGCTGGCGCTGGCCCCTCATCGACTGATTGACATTTTAGATCCCGCCGAAAGTTATTCCGCCATGAATTTCCGCGCCGATGCGCTGCGGGAAATGGCGGATATTACGGCGCAAGGGAAAATCCCTTTATTGGTCGGCGGCACTATGCTGTATTACAAAGCGTTGACGGAAGGCTTGTCACCGCTGCCAAACGCCGATGAAAAAGTGCGGGCGGAAATTGAAGCGAAAGCGCAGCAAACGGGCTGGCCGGCGTTACATCGGGAATTGGCAAAATTTGATCCGATTTCCGCTGCGCGCATTAATCCCAATGACAGTCAGCGCATCAACCGTGCGCTGGAAGTGTTTTATCTCACCGGCAAATCCTTAACCGAACTCACGGCGCAAAAAGGCGATGCGTTGCCTTACAACGTTTTGCAATTCGCCATTGCGCCGGAAGATCGCAGCATATTACATCAGCGCATTGAATTGCGATTCCAGAAAATGGTGGAACTCGGCTTTAAAGCGGAAGTGGAAAAACTCTACGCCCGTCCCGATTTAAGCCCGGATTTGCCGTCTATCCGTTGTGTGGGATATCGTCAAATGTGGGAACATTTACGGGGCGATTACGGTTTTGACGAAGCCATTTACCGCGGCATTTGCGCCACTCGTCAGTTAGCTAAACGGCAAATCACCTGGCTACGCGGCTGGAAGACGCCGATTCAGTGGCTGGACAGCCTGCAAAATGAAAAAAATCAGAAAAAGGTTCAACAAGCTTTTTATTTGGCTATGCAAAACCGTTAAAACTTGGTATATTGACCGTCGGCTATGAGACATAGTCGTTCATTATTCTAACTACAATAAATAATAAGAAGGAAAACAAGATGGCAAAAGGGCAATCATTACAAGATCCTTATTTAAATGCGCTTCGTCGCGAACGTATCCCCGTTTCTATTTACCTTGTCAACGGCATTAAATTGCAAGGACAGATCGAATCGTTCGATCAATTTGTGATTTTATTGAAAAACACCGTCAACCAAATGGTTTATAAACACGCCATTTCTACGGTTGTACCGGCTCGCAGCGTATCACATCATAACAATAATGCGCAGCAACAATATCAGCAACAAGCCGCTCAAGCCGCCGCGGTACAATCGGATGAATCGTCCTCCCAAACGGAATAATCTTGAATAACGAAATATCCGTTCAAAGTGCGGTGGAAAATACGCCAATTTCCACCGCACTTTCCTCATCTGAAAACGGACGTGACAAGGCGATTATCGTTCACGTTTTTTTCTCGCAGGATAAAAATCTCGAAGATCTGGCGGAATTTCAGCTTTTAGCCCAATCCGCTCAAGTCGACATTTTGCAAATCGTCACTACCAGCCGTTCTACGCCGCAAGCCAAATATTTTGTCGGACAAGGCAAAGCGGAAGAAATCGCCGAGCTTGCGAAGCAGTCGGATGCCGATGTTATTCTGGTCAATCATCAGTTAACGCCCGCGCAAACCCGAAATCTAGAAAGCTTATGCGAATGTCGGGTGGTCGACCGTACCGGATTAATTTTAGATATTTTCGCCCAACGGGCGCGCAGCCACGAAGGCAAATTACAGGTGGAACTGGCTCAGCTTAAACATTTGGCCACCCGCCTTGTACGACGCAAAACGGGTTTAGATCAGCAAAAAGGCGCCGTTGGTTTACGCGGTCCCGGCGAAACGCAACTGGAAACCGATCGCCGTTTAATCAGAGTGCGTATCGCCCAGCTGCAAAACCGTTTGGAAAAAGTCTCTAAGCAGCGTAATCAGAATCGACAAACCCGTCAGAAGGCGGATATTCCTACCATTTCGTTAGTGGGCTACACCAATGCGGGGAAATCCACGCTATTCAATCGTTTGACGCAAGCGGACGTCTATGCCGCCGATCAGCTTTTCGCCACGCTGGATCCGACTTTACGCCGTTTATCCGTTCAGGATGTGGGCACCACCGTTCTGGCCGACACGGTGGGATTCATTCGTGATTTGCCGCATGATTTGGTTTCCGCCTTTAAATCCACTTTACAGGAAACCACGGAAGCCAGCCTGCTGTTACACGTGATTGACGCCTCCGATACGCGCAAACAGGAAAACATTGAAGCGGTTAATGCCGTGCTGGAAGAAATCCAGGCGGATAATGTGCCGACGTTGTCGGTTTACAACAAAATCGATCGACTTGATAATATCCGACCGCATATTGAATTTAATGACGAACAACAACCGATAGCCGTTTACATCTCCGCCCAAGCGAATTTAGGTATTGATTTATTATTCGACGCCATTCGTCAACGGCTGCGCAATGAAATTTTATCCTTATCCGTTTCCTTAAAGCCTGCTCAGGGAAAAATTCGCCACGCGTTTTATCGGCTCAACTGCATCCGCCACGAAACCATCGGTGAACAAGGCGAATATTTGATAGAAATTGAAATTGACAAAATCGAATGGCTGAAACTGCTTAAACGCTTTCCCGAATTGGAACCCTTTAATCCCGTCAAAAATCAGGAATAAAAATGCACTTTTCGCAATCCCAAAAGTGCGGTCAGATTTCGAACAGTTTTTTCCGAACCAGTCACACAGTATTTCAATTATGACTTAACTCTTTGATATTTATCCTTAAATTCCTTTTTTGCCAGTTCGGTATATCGGCGGATAAAATCGGTTTTGGCTTCCGTATAGGAATCTCGGTCATATTCGTACTGCTTCCATAAGGATAATTTTAAGCGTTCATAGGCTTGAGCAATATCGGGATGTGCGAGCAAATAATCGCGAAAATACAGTTCATCGTTATCCCCAAGCAAACGCAAATGAAGATGAAAAACCCGTTCGGCAAAACCCGTCGGCGTATAACCTTTATTATAGACAATACGCGTATCCGTTGCCGACATGCACAAATAGCCATTCCGGGATAAACATTCGGAAACATGCTGTAATGCGGATCTATCCTCCAATTCGATCAAAATATCCACCGTCGGCTTCGCCCAAATAGTCTGCACAGCCGTGCTGCCAATATGACTAATTTTGCAAGGTTCGCGGATAATTTCAAGCAAATGCAGGCGTTCATCTTCATACCAACGCCGCCAGTCGGGGTTAGGGGCTTCCAAACGAATCGGAAAAAGCCGCCATAATTCTTCCAGCGACATTTCCGTCAATGCTTTATTCGTCATAATATAGGCTAAAAATTAACCGCACTTTCAGTTTAATCCAAAAGTGCGGTCAGATTTTTCAACGTTTTTTCGGATTATTTTTTACCTAATTGCGGTAACACGGAGTCTTTTCCGGCAACCAATAAACCGGTTTTAGAATACACGCCCAATTTCGCGCGGGTATCCACAATATCCAAATTACGCATGGTTAACTGACCGATACGATCGATTGGATCAAACGGCGCGTCTTCAATTTTTTCCATGCTCAAACGTTCAGGTACGTAAGTCAAGTTCGGCGATACGGTATCTAAAATCGAATAATCGTTGCCACGACGCAATTCAAGCGTCACCTCGCCGGTAATCGCACGCGCCACCCAACGTTGCGCCGTTTCACGCAACATTAACGCTTGCGGGTCAAACCAGCGGCCTTGATATAACAAGCGACCTAAACGTAAACCGTTGATACGATATTGTTCGATGGTGTCTTCATTGTGAATACCGGTCACCAAGCGTTCGTAAGCAATGTGCAACAACGCCATGCCCGGCGCTTCATAAATACCGCGTGATTTCGCTTCGATGATACGATTTTCGATTTGGTCGGACATGCCTAAACCGTGGCGTCCGCCGATGCGGTTGGCTTCTAAGAACAATTCCACCGCGTCGTCAAAAGTTTTGCCGTTTAATGCGACCGGCACGCCTTCTTCAAAACGAACGGTGACGGTTTCCGCTTTCACTTCGACATTTTCGTCCCAGAAGGCCACACCCATAATCGGTTTCACGATTTTAATTCCGGTACTTAACAATTCCAGGTCTTTCGCTTCATGGGTGGCGCCCAGCATGTTGGAATCCGTCGAATAGGCTTTTTCTACCGACATTTTGTAGTTGAAACCGTTGGCGATTAAAAATTCGGACATTTCATGACGACCGCCCAATTCTTCGATAAATTGATCGTCCAACCAAGGTTTGTAGATTTTTAAGTTCGGATTGGTTAACAAGCCGTAACGGTAGAAACGTTCAATATCGTTGCCTTTGAACGTAGAACCGTCGCCCCAAATATTAACGTCGTCTTCTTTCATTGCCGCAACCAGCATGGTGCCGGTAACGGCGCGACCTAAAGGCGTGGTGTTGAAATACGTAATACCGCCCGTTGACACGTGAAATGCGCCCGCTTGAATTGCGGCGATACCTTCGTGAGCCAATTGTGAACGGCAGTCGATTAAACGCGCATTTTCCGCACCGTATTCCATCGCTTTTTTCGGAATGGCGTTGTAATCCTCTTCGTCCGGCTGACCTAAATTCGCCGTATACGCATAAGGCACCGCCCCTTTCTGACGCATCCACAATAATGCGGCGCTGGTATCCAAACCGCCGGAAAAAGCGATACCGACTTTTTGACCTTTAGGAAGATTTTGTAAGATTGTGTTTGACATATCGGGTCCTGTATTGATTGAAGTAATCGTTTGCGAAAATCGACTTATTATGCGTGAAAACCGTGAAATTTTCAACCGCACTTTATAAATTCGGATACTGATAAACGAAATCTAAATCCGTGCAGATTTTATCTCCGCAAATCACCCGATTCGGGTCTTGTTCGGAGCAGGTAAAGTGCGGCGGTTCTATATGAAATTGTTCGGCTGCGGCACAATAATATTGCGCCCGCGACGGGTGATACGGCGCCACCAAATGATATAAACGACAGCCGCCCGGCGTTTCCAGCAATAATTGCACGGCGCGCGAACAGTCTTCGGAATGCACCAGATTCACCGGCGTGTTGCCTTGGTTAAGCTGTAAACCGCTCATGGAACGGACGGGATGACGATCCGCACCGATTAACCCGCCGAAACGCAAAATATCCACATCAATTTGCGACAGATGCCGCAACATTTGTTCTACATGAAACAAGGCTTTTGCCGCCGGTGTTTTCGGATGCGGCTCGCAACTTTCATCAAACTTGCCGGTTTCATCACCGAATACCGATGTGGAGCTGATAAAAATGAAATGACTTACTCCGCACAATAAGGCTTCCTGCACTAAATTTTCGATGCCTTTTTCGTAGCTTTCCGGGTCAAAAAAATAATCGCTCGGCGGAATATTAATCACCAAACTGTCCACCGAAAGCAATGCGGTTAAGTCATCGGGATCCGCATTAATTTCCGGCGTCAATTCAAGCCGATAAGTTTCCAGTCGCCATAAACGCATTTCTTCCACGCCTTCATGGGTGCGTTTACTGCCCTTCACTTCCCAGCCGAGATTGCGCAAGTCCCGCGCCAATGACAAACCGAACCAGCCAAACCCGACAATCGCCACCGATCGCATATTTTCCTCTCATATAAAGTGCGGTCAAAATTTCTGAAAAATTTTTCAGGGATAATGTTTTCCAGTAAGCAGAACGGAGTATTCACAAATCACGCCTAGATTTGTGTGTTTAGCCACTATTCTACCGAGCAAATCAAAATAATTCACGGATTTTCATCGGCAATATTCGCTAAACAAGAAAAAAGCCTGAGCGAAAGCACCTATTTATTGTTTAGCCGAAAATAACGACATTTTTTATATTGGAAAAGGTTGTGAAAATCGTGTATTTTCTCTCGAGGCGGCGAACAAACGCATAAGCAATATTTCGGCGAAAAAACTCATCAAAAATCGCCCGCACTTTATTGCTTGAAACAGAAAAAATTCTTGGCGGAGCAAGTGTTTATGTGAAGCAGTCGATAATGTCTTCAACCAAGTAACGCCGGATGCGGAAAACGAAAAACTTACTCAAAACCGTCAGGCGGTTTTAAATGTTCTGCGTTACCTGCTCTCGAGGCGGCGGAGTTTTCGTTGTTGCAATCATGACAAATGGTGCCCCTATTTCATGAAATAGGGCTTTTTTATGGTGATAAAATGGATTTAGACAAATTAATTGATATTGACCGAGCGCATATTTGGCACCCTTATTCATCAATGACTCAGCCTATCCCTGTCTATGCGGTGGAAAGTGCAAAGGGCGTTGAAATTTATCTTAAAGACGGTCGAGTGCTCATTGACGGTATGTCATCGTGGTGGGCGGCACTGCACGGTTATAATCATCCTCGTTTAAATAACGCAATCACAGCGCAATTGGCGAAAATGAGCCATATTATGTTCGGCGGTATAACGCACGAACCTGCGGTAAAATTAACGGAAAAATTGCTGACCATTTTACCTCCGTCATTAAACAAAATATTTTTTGCCGATAGCGGTTCTGTAGCGGTGGAAGTGGCATTGAAAATGGCATTGCAATATTGGCAAGCAAAAGGGGAAGATCGAAATCAATTTGCCACTGTGCGTTCAGGCTATTACGGCGATACTTGGCACGCCATGTCTGTTTGCGATCCTGTTACGGGTATGCACGGCTTATTTCGTCATCGCTTACCGATTCAACATTTTTTACCCCAACCTTCGATTAAATTTGATGAAGAATGGCAAGAAAGTGCGATTGAACCATTGAAAGCATTGCTTGCGCATAAAGGAAACCAAATTGCGGCATTGATTTTAGAACCCATTGTGCAAGGTGCCGGCGGAATGTATTTCTATTCGCCGATGTATTTAAAACGAGCGAGAGAACTTTGCGATCAACATGGTGTATTGCTGATTTTTGACGAAATTGCCACCGGTTTTGGGCGGACAGGCAAACTATTTGCTTTAGAATATGCCAATGTTGTGCCGGATATTCTTTGTATCGGCAAAGCATTAACCGGCGGTTACCTGACATTAGCTGCCACCATTACCACTGAACATATTGCTCATACCATCAGTGAAGGCGAGGCAAAATGTTTTATGCACGGCCCAACTTTTATGGGGAATCCACTGGCTTGTGCGGTAGCCTATGAATCTCTGTCGCTTTTACTGGAAAGCGATTGGCAACATAAAGTCCATCAAATTGAAGCGCAGCTCAAGGCTGAACTTGCACCGGCTAAAGCGTTTAAATCCGTTGCTGAAGTCCGTGTTCTAGGGGCGATTGGGGTGTTGGAAATGCGTGAAGCGGTCAATATGGTTTCTTTACAAAAACGCTTTGTAGAAAAGGGAATTTGGGTTCGTCCTTTTGGTAAACTTATTTATATTATGCCGCCTTTTATTATCGAACCTAGACAATTAAGCTTTTTAACCGAGCAATTATTAGCCGTGGTCAAAGAGGAATATGATGAATAAATTTACTCAACATCTTCAGCAATTAGCTGAAATTGGGCAGAAACGCCAATTCCCTGATATTGAACATCAGGGAAAGTTTGTGCTTGCCCGTGGCCTCAAAATGTTAAATTTATCCTCTAACGATTATTTGGGTCTGGCAAATGATGCACAACAGGTGGAAAGATTTTTGCAATCTATCGGTAAAAATCAACCGCTCACATCATCATCTTCTCGTTTATTAACGGGCAATTTCCCGATTTATCAGGATTTTGAAACGCTATTAGCACAACGTTTTCAGCGAGAATCCGCTCTATTATTTAATAGCGGCTATCACGCCAATATCGGTATTTTGCCTGCGGTGGCGGATAAACAAACCCTAATTTTAGCAGACAAATTGGTTCATGCCAGTTTGATTGACGGCATTCGACTTTCCGGGGCGGATTTTTTCCGTTATAAGCATAATGATTATCTTCATCTTGAGCAGCTATTGCAGACACATTCAGAGCGCTACCAACAAGTGATTATTGTTACAGAAAGTGTTTTTAGTATGGACGGCGATATTGCGGATCTTCAACAGTTAGTTGCACTCAAAAAACGTTACACCAATGTGCTACTGTATGTTGATGAAGCCCACGCCATAGGTGTATACGGGCAGCAAGGTTTAGGAATGGCAGAAGTCTTCGACTGTATTCAAGAAATTGACTTTTTAGTCGGGACTTTTGGTAAGGCATTGGCATCTATGGGGGCTTATCTTGTTTGTGATAGCGAGATAAGAGAATACTTAATCAATACGATGCGTCCTTTAATTTTTTCTACCGCACTTCCACCGATTAATGTTGCTTGGACTTACTTTTTATTTGAACAATTACCGCAATTTACTGAAAAGCGTCATCATCTTGAGAAATTAAGCCAAATCTTGCGAACTGAAGTGGCGAAAAGAAGTGAATTTCCGCTGTTAAGCGAAACTTGCATCGTGCCATATATCTTAGGCGAAAATCAGCAAGCGGTGGAAAAAGCCGATTATTTGCAAAAACAAGGATATTATTGCTTGCCTATTCGTCCGCCAACAGTACCCAAAGGCACGGCACGTTTGCGTTTTTCATTAACCGCAGATTTAACCGAGCAAGAAATAAAAGGCTTAATCGCATATTTATAAAAGGAGAATTAAGTGCGCTATCAACATATTGCACGCCAACAGCGTAAATTGCTTGTGTATTTTTCCGGCTGGGGAACGCCAATCAGCATTGCGAAATCTTTAGAGTTACCGAACGATTTCGATTTACTGATTTGTTACGATTACCGAGATTTGAATCTTGAATTTGATTTTTCGGGCTATCAAGAAATTTATGTGGTGGCTTGGTCTCTAGGTGTTTGGGTGGCTGAACGTGTTTTACATGCTATTCCTTTGACTTACGCTGTGGCGATCAATGGAACGGGGGCACCTAAACACGATCAATTTGGCATTCCAACGGCAGTTTTTGAAGGTACGCTTGCGTCTTTAAACGAAGAAAATCTTGTAAAATTTGAACGCAGAATGTGCGGTAAAATTGCCCTAGAAAATTACCGCTTGTTACCTGAAAAGCGAGATTTCATAGAAGTAAAACAAGAGTTAGTGCACTTAAATGATTGTATTATGCAAGATAATCGAACGGGGTTGTTAGTGTGGCAAAAAGCCATTATTGGCAACAAAGATAAAATTATTCCAACACAAAATCAGCTTGAATACTGGCAAAATCAACCGCAAACCAAAATTCAGCTTATTGATGCGGAGCATTATCTTTTTAATCACTTTTCCGGTTGGCAAAAACTGCTTGAGGGTGTGACGTGCAGTTAGTGGATAAACAGCAAGTTGCCATCCGATTTTCACAAGCAAAATCGGAATATGATAATAATGCGATTGCTCAACAATGTATTGTACAAAAGCTGATGGCGTTACTCGCAACCCAAGGCAAAGCTTTTGGCAAAATACTTGAAATAGGTTGCGGCACAGGTATGTTAAGTGAACAACTTGTATCGCAATGCTCTTTCGAGCGTTTGGTACTAAACGATCTTTGTCGCGATTATGAGCCTGCTTTACGCAAAAAATTACCTTATTCTTCGGTGCATTATCACTTCGGTGACGCGGAGCGAGAAAATTTCGGCATAGGTTATGATTTGGTGATTTCCGCTTCTGCAATTCAATGGTTTGAAAATGAAGCGAACTTCCTGAAAAAGACGGCCAACATGCTGAATGATGACGGTATTTTATTGTTTAATACATTTTCGCCTAAAAATCTTTATGAAATTAAGTGTCTGCTCAAAACGGGATTAACTTATCCCACCGAAGACGAATGGTATAAATTATTAGCCGATGAATTTGAAGTTCTTGTTTTAACAACGGAAGAAATTCCCCTTTATTTTGATTGTGCATTATCAGTACTAACACATTTGAATAAAACAGGGGTAAGCATTATTAATCCGTCTAAATGGTCGGACAATCGTCTAATGCAGTTTGAACAGCGTTATCGTACGCGATTTCAGCAGGATTTAGGCGTGACATTAACTTATACGCCACTTTATGTACTGGTTCGTAAAAAAAGGAAACAACATGCTTGGTAAAGTGATTTTTGTATCGGGTATTGATACGGATGTAGGGAAAACCATTGCAACAGGTTTTTATGCTAAGATATTGCAGGAACAAGGCTTTTCAGTAATTACGCAAAAAATGATTCAAACCGGCTGTGAAGGGATTGCGGCCGATATTTTAGTGCATCGCAAAATTCAAGGCATTGATTTATTGCCTGAAGATAAAGCAGGTTTAACTTGCCCTTATGTTTTTCCTTATCCTTGTTCGCCACATTTAGCGGCGCGTTTAGCGCATACGGAAATTGATGAAAATAAAATTAACCGCGCGGTTCATCAATTAAGACAAAAATATGATTATGTCTTGTTAGAAGGGGCCGGCGGACTGGCTGTGCCTTATACCGAAACGAGAACTACCTTAGATTATTTGAAAACACAGCGGTATCCGCTAATTTTGGTTAGTTCGGGTAAATTAGGCAGTATTAATCACACATTACTCAGTTTGATAGCCTGCCGGCAATATCAAATTCCGTTGGAAGCATTGGTTTATAACCGTTATCTTGATCAAGATTCACTAATCAGCCGAAATACGGAAGAATATTTATCACACCATTTACAACAATATTTCCCGAAAGCGAAATTTATTGGTTTAGATAATATCAATATTTAACGCAACATACTCATCATGCCAGCAGAGCTCTTTTGGGGAACATCGAAAAATAATGTTTTTATCCTCGACAGTTTGAAACGGCTGAAGAGCTCATCGTTGCAGTCAAACAGCATCTTGAATACGATAGCCGTCAACATATTCAACAGAAATTAAAAAGACTGATTCCGATAGATTCTCGAAATCAGTCCTGATGCGTATCGTTGAGGTTTCGCGGGCGGAACAAAAAACGTTTAAAATTTTGACCGCACTTTACGCTTATTTCGTTAACAAATCCAAGGCTTCCTGATATTTCGCCACGGTTTTTGCAATCACTTCCGCCGGCACTTTCGGCGCAGGCGGTTGTTTGTTCCAGCCGCTTTGTTCCAACCAATCGCGTACAAATTGCTTATCAAAAGACGGCGGATTAGTGCCTTCTTTGTAAGTCTCCACCGACCAAAAACGGCTGGAATCCGGCGTCAGCACTTCGTCCATTAAGGTTAAGGTGCCGTTTTCATCCAAACCGAATTCAAATTTGGTATCGCAAATAATAATGCCTTTGCTTAATGCGTACGCCGCCGCTTCTTTGTAAAGGGCAATGGCGGCATCGCGCACCTGCGCCGCCAATTCTTTGCCGATTTGACGTTCGCATTCCGCATAACTGATATTAATATCGTGATCGCCCACCTCTTCTTTGCTGGACGGAGTGAAAATCGGCTCCGGCAATTTGCTGGCTTCCACCAGACCTTTCGGTAATGTCAACCCGCAAATGGTGCCGGTTTGGCGATAATCTTTTAGGCCCGAACCGGTTAAATAACCGCGCACGATGGATTCTATTTTAATCGGTTTCAGGCGCTTCACCACCACCGCACGGTCTTTCACCGAATCCGCTTCCGCTTTCGGTAATACGTCGTAAACCGTTTCGCCGGTGAAATGGTTCGGCATAATATGCGCCAGTTTTTTGAACCAGAAATTGGAAATCTGCGTCAGAATTTCGCCTTTACGCGGAATCGGATCATCCAAAATCACATCGAAGGCGGACAACCGATCCGACGCCACCATCAACATGCGTTTATCATCGATTTCGTAAAGATCACGCACTTTACCGGAATAAATTTTTTTTAAGCTTAACTCTGCCATGATAGTTGCCTTTTATGGGGAAAAATTCGGCAAAATTATACCGCATTTTTTCAAAAAGGTAAGCAAACGATTGCGAAAAGTAAAACCCTAAAGCAAAAACGCACCGTTTTGCCGCTTTTATTCTCAACCCAACCAATAAATTCCCTGGTAAGGTTTTAGGATTAAAAAATCATCCGATTTTTCAACATCGTTATAGTTATTCATCAGCACTTCACCATGCGGCTGCAAACAAACCCTTTGAACCGTACGACTGAAGTTCGCAACTACGGTTAATGTCTGTCCGTCGGCTTTGCGTTTATAAGCCCACACGAATTCATGATTCGGCAACAGATCGCAATAATCGCCGTCGGTAAACACGGGCAGCTCTTTGCGGAGCCGGATTAAACGCTGATAAACGTAAAACACCGAATGTTTATCCGCCAGCGCCTGTTCAACGTTGATTTCCGCATAACTTTTCGCCGCCTCAATCCAAGGCGTACCGTCGGTAAAGCCGGCATTCGGGGAAGCGTCCCATTGCATCGGCGTGCGGGAATTGTCACGGGATTTCTGGGCTAAAACTTGTAAAATTTCGCCCGCACTTTTCCCTTGATCCTGCAGAATTTGATACGCATTCAGACTTTCCACGTCACGATACTGTTTAATTGAAGAGAAATTCGGATTAATCATGCCGATTTCTTCGCCCTGATAAATATAAGGCGTGCCTTGCATACCGTGCAGCACCATCGCCAGCATTTTGGCGGAAGCGGTGCGAAATTCGCCTTCATCGCCAAAACGGGATACGATACGCGGCTGATCATGATTACACCAAAACAGCGCATTCCACGCACGATTATGCATACCTTGCTGCCAATAGTTGAAAATGGATTTCAGCTGGACGTAATCCGGTTTAGCATAAGTCCATTTTTCGCCGTTCGGATAATCCACTTTCAGATGATGGAAATTAAAGGTCATGGATAGCTCGTTGCCCGCTAAATTGGCATATTGCTGACAATGTTCCAGCTTGGTGGAAGACATTTCGCCGACGCTCATTAAATTGAAAGGTTTAAGCGCATTTTTATTTAAATCCTGCAAATATTGGTGAATTTTCGGCCCGTCCGTATAAAAACGACGGCCGTCGCCTTCGAAATCGTCTTCGAACACCGCCGGTTTGGAAATCAAATTCACGACGTCTAACCGTAAACCGTCCACCCCTTTTTCCGCCCAAAAACGGCAAATATCGTACAGTTCGGCGCGCAATTTAGGATTTTCCCAGTTGAGATCCGCCTGCTCCGGCGCAAATAAATGCAAATAATATTTTTGCGCTTTGTCCGACCATTTCCACGCACTGCCGCCGAATTTGGATTGCCAGTTGGTAGGCTGCTCGCGCCAGATATAATAATCGTGATATTCGCTGTTCGGATCTTCGCCCTGTTTGAACCAGTCGTGAAAGGTTGAACTGTGGTTGAACACCATATCCATCACGATACGAATATGACGTTTGTGCGCTTCGGCGACTAATTGCTCGAAATCGTCCATCGTGCCGTAAATCGGATCGATATTACGATAATCGGCGATATCGTAACCGTTGTCGATTTGCGGCGATACGTACATCGGCGTCAGCCAGATACCGTCAACACCAAGGCGCTGCAAATAATCCAAACGACGAATAATTCCCTGAATGTCGCCCGTGCCCGAACCGGTACTGTCCTGAAAACTTTTCGGATAAATCTGATATATAACGCCGTTTTTCCACCACTCGGTTTGCATGTTGAATTCCTTAAAATAGTCAAGAATAAAGGTAAAAGTGCGGGCGTTTTTTGCAACGTTTTTTCACCGCACTTTGAGAGAATAAGAGAAAGATTATTCGATTTCGCCTTTCAGCGTTTTGCGTTTATAAACCGCCATGGTCAACACAAGCGGCACCACAATGGCAACTAACATGGCAAGCGCATAAAAGCCCCAGTATTGGTGTTGAATGGAAAGAATGCCCGGTAATCCGCCGACGCCGATACTACCGGCCAGCACGCCGGCAAAACCGCAGATCAATGCCGCGCAGGCCGAACCTGTCATAGCGCATAACATCGGGAAACGGTATTTTAAGTTAATGCCGTACATGGCCGGTTCGGTTACGCCAAGGTAAGCAGAAAGCGCCGCAGGCACCGCTATTTCGCGTACGCTGGCTTTCTTCGCCATAATCAGCACTGCAACGACGGCGGAAGCCTGCGCGATATTTGACAACGCGATTAACGGCCATACCGGTGTGCCGCCGATGCTTTGGATCATTTGCATATCAATGGCCAATGAAGTTTGGTGTACGCCGGTCACGACAAGCGGCGCATACAGAAAACCGAATAAAGCCGCTCCGATAGGCGCGAATTCGCCGGTCATCGCCGCTTTCACCACAAAGGCGACGCCGTTACCGATTTCACGACCGATAGGACCGATGATACTGTGCGCCAAAAATACGGCTAAAATAAGCGAAGTCACAGGCACAATGATCAGATTTAAGAAATCCGGCACGATTTTATTTAAGAAACGTTCGATATAAGAAAGGGTTAAGCCCGCCATAATAGCCGGAATAACCTGCGCCTGATAACCGACTTTTTCAATAGAAAACAGACCGAAATCCCATACTTCCGGAATTTGTGAACCCAAGGCATAGGAATTCATTAATTGCGAAGACACCAACGTTATACCAAGGGTGATACCAAGAATCGGAGAAGTGCCCATTTTACGCGCGATGGACCAACAGATTCCCACCGGCAGGAAGAAGAAAATCGCCTCGCCGATAAGCCATAAGAAACTGTGCATACTCGCCCAGAACGTACTGATATCGACCAAGGTTTTCGTTCCGTCGTCAAACATTTTAATATCGCCGATCACGTTACGAAAACCTAAAATCAAACCTCCGCTGATCAAAGCCGGTAACAGCGGGATGAAGATATCCGCCATATGAGAAATCAGGTTTTCATACCATTTTTGATTTTGACGGGCGGCGGCTTTCACTTGCTCTTTGTCCACACTGGCCAAACCGGTTTTTTCCAGCAGGATTTTGTAATAATCGCCGACTTCCTGCCCGATAACCACCTGATATTGTCCGCCGGTTGAAAAATTCGCTTTTACCATCGGCAATTCTTCGATGGCTTTGGCGTTCACTTTGCTTTCATCGTTTAAAACGAAGCGTAAGCGGGTGATACAGTGCGTTACCGTCACAATATTTTCCCGACCGCCGATATAAACGATTAATTCGTCAATATTTTTAGGATCCACCTTACTGATTTTCGCCATAGGATATTTCTCCAACTATTAAAATTGTTTCAATTATAACCCATGAACATACCGTGTAAATGGGAACGTTCCCACTTTTATTCAGAAATGTGACAAGGATCACAAAAATTTAAGATTGTTCAACTGAAATCAGATGATGTTCCGTTAAAGATTCTCCCTGCAACTGCCGCATTAATAACTCCACCGCTTTCAGTCCGGCCTGATAATAGCCGAAATCAAAAGATAAAGCGTTTGGCAACATATATTGCAGTGGCTCGTTATATCCTACGTATGCCATCTGAAAAATCTTTCCGGATTGTTGGGAAAATTTAAACGCGCCTAAAGCAAGCCGACCGGTAGCGCAAACCAGCGCATCCACCGGTTGGGTAAAAAGCTCCGCACAATGACGGTATGCACTTTCCGCGCTAAGTTCCACCAATGTCAAATTCGGGAGAATATGATGAGAGCGACAAAATTGTAAATAACTTTGAGTGCGAAGCTTACCCGTGGTTTCGTCACTGTCCTCAATGCCCAAATAAGCGATCCGGCGATGCCCTTGTCGGTAAAGCTCCGACATCAGGCAAGTAATCGCCTGCTCATCATTATAATAAATAGAATTAATATTCGGATAAGTGCGCGCAATCACAACCAAAGGGCCTTGCCACTCCCGCACGATTTCAGGAGGTAAGGGGAAAAAACCAAAAAGAATAACGGCATTAACCTGACGTTTACGAAAAAGCTGAAAATGATGCCGCACTTGTTCGGCTTGAAAGCGGCTTTCGACTATCAGCGGCGTAATATGTTCGACTTGCAGCGCCTGTAAAATTGCGCGTAAAGTTTGCGATTCGCTGCCCGAATCAAGTTTTGAAACAATCACGCCGACCACCGGTTCCCGCCCCGCTCGCATAGCACGTGCGGAACGATTAGGCTGAAAACCGAGCCGATCAATGACCCGTTGCACTTTCTCTCGAGTTTCCGACCGCACTTTAGGATCCTTATTCAGCACGCGGGAAACCGTCGATTTCCCCACATTGCAGAGTTTGGCAATTTCATTAATGGTGTATTTCATAAATACGTATTCTAAATATTGGCGTGATAAATTGTGAAAAAATTATACTGAAAATAGGTTTCCGCCGCTATATAAAAGCTTCTCCCTTTATTGGCATCTTGCACAAAATCCCGAAATAACCGAAAATACGCCCCAATTTTAACCAAATAAGAATCCATCATGTCATATCCACAAGAAGTCAATAAACGTCGCACTTTTGCGATTATTTCTCACCCCGACGCGGGTAAAACCACCATCACGGAAAAAGTGTTGCTGTACGGAAACGCCATTCAAACCGCAGGTTCAGTGAAAGGCAAAGGCTCACAGGCCCATGCCAAATCCGACTGGATGGAAATGGAAAAACAACGCGGGATTTCCATTACCACGTCCGTCATGCAATTCCCTTATAACGATTGCCTGGTGAACCTGCTCGATACGCCGGGACACGAGGACTTTTCGGAAGACACCTACCGCACATTAACCGCCGTGGACAGCTGCTTAATGGTGATCGACGCGGCAAAAGGGGTGGAAGATCGCACCATAAAATTAATGGAAGTGACCCGTTTGCGCGACACGCCGATTTTAACCTTCATGAACAAACTCGACCGCGATATTCGCGATCCCATGGAATTATTGGACGAAGTGGAAAGCGTGCTGAAAATCCATTGCGCGCCGATCACCTGGCCTATCGGCTGCGGAAAATTATTTAAAGGCGTGTACCATCTTTACAAGGACGAAACCTATTTATATCAAACCGGTCAAGGACACACCATTCAGGCTGTGCGCATCATCAAAGGCTTGAACAATCCGGAGCTGGATGCCGCCGTGGGCGACGATTTGGCGCAACAACTGCGTGAAGAACTGGAATTGGTCCAAGGCGCCTCCAACGAGTTTGATCAAACCTTATTTATTCGTGGCGAACTGACGCCGGTATTTTTCGGAACGGCATTAGGGAATTTCGGCGTCGATCACTTCCTCGACGGCTTAACGCAATGGGCGCCAAAACCGCAAGCGCGTCAGGCGGATACTCGCATCGTCGAAAGTGCGGAAGAAAAATTCACCGGTTTT
This sequence comes from Exercitatus varius, assembly GCF_029577735.1. Classification (NCBI taxonomy): domain Bacteria; kingdom Pseudomonadati; phylum Pseudomonadota; class Gammaproteobacteria; order Pasteurellales; family Pasteurellaceae; genus Exercitatus; species Exercitatus varius. The sequence continues at coordinate 105,930 of NZ_JARQTO010000009.1, forward strand.
GTGTTCAAAATTCAGGCGAATATGGATCCGAAACACCGCGACCGCGTGGCGTTCCTGCGCGTCGTTTCCGGCAAATACGAAAAAGGCATGAAACTCAAACACGTACGCATCGGCAAAGACGTGGTGATTTCCGACGCGCTCACCTTCATGGCGGGCGATCGTACTCACGCGGAAGAAGCCTATGCCGGCGATATTATCGGCTTGCACAACCACGGCACCATTCAAATCGGCGACACCTTCACCCAAGGCGAAGAACTGAAATTCACCGGTATCCCGAACTTTGCGCCGGAACTGTTCCGCCGCATCCGACTGAAAGATCCGTTGAAACAAAAGCAATTGCTGAAAGGCTTGGTACAGCTTTCCGAAGAAGGTGCGGTACAGGTTTTCCGCCCGCTGACGAACAACGATCTCATCGTCGGCGCGGTGGGCGTGTTGCAGTTTGACGTGGTGGTTTCACGGCTGAAAACCGAATATAACGTAGAAGCCGTTTACGAAAACGTCAACGTGGCGACCGCGCGCTGGGTGGAATGCGGCGACGCGAAAAAATTCGAAGAATTTAAACGCAAAAACGAACAGAATTTGGCGCTCGACGGCGGCGACAACCTCACTTACATTGCGCCGACCATGGTAAACCTGAATCTATCACAGGAACGCTATCCCGACGTGACCTTCTTCAAAACCCGCGAACATTAAAAAACTCGCTCAAAATCGACCGCACTTTTGATTAGCATGAAAAGTGCGGTCGATTTTTCACTAATTTTTTTGATTGATTCAAAAACGGCAATAAACCTTAACGCACTTTGTGCGACGCCGGCTTTATGATAGAATACCGCCCTTTTAACGGCTTGCCTTCCGGCAGGCTACTGACTTGAACTCAGACAAACGGAAAATCTATGACATTCAAACCCGAACTGCTCTCTCCTGCGGGCACTCTAAAAAATATGCGTTACGCCTTTGCTTACGGCGCCGACGCCATTTATGCGGGACAACCGCGCTACAGTTTACGCGTGCGCAACAACGAATTTAACCACGAAACCCTAAAACAAGCTATCGACGAAGCCCACGGTTTGGGCAAGAAATTTTACGTGGTAGTGAACATTGCGCCGCACAATTCAAAATTAAAAACCTTCGTAAAAGACGTACAAAAAATCGTCGAAATGAAACCGGATGCTTTAATTATGTCCGATCCGGGCTTAATTATGCTGGTGCGCGAAAACTTCCCGGAAATGGCGATTCATCTTTCCGTACAAGCGAATGCGGTGAACTGGGCGACGGTGAAATTCTGGAAACAAATGGGCCTAACCCGCGTGATTCTTTCCCGCGAACTTTCTATTGACGAAATCGCCGAAATCCGCCGCCAGGTTCCGGATATCGAACTGGAAATTTTCGTGCACGGCGCTTTATGCATGGCCTATTCCGGACGTTGCCTGTTATCCGGTTACATCAACAAACGGGATCCGAACCAAGGCACCTGTACCAACGCCTGCCGTTGGGAATACAAACTGCAGGAAGGAAAAACGGACGATGTGGGCAATATCGTGCCGAAATTCGAACCGGAAATCGATGTGAAAAACGTGGCGCCGACCTTAGGCGAAGGCACACCGACGGACAAAGTGTTCATTTACACCGAACCGAAACGTCCGGACGAACCGATGACGGCATTCGAAGACGAACACGGCACCTATTTTATGAACTCAAAAGACTTGCGTGCGGTGCAACATGTGGAAACGCTGACTAAATTAGGCGTGCATTCGTTAAAAATCGAAGGACGCACAAAATCCTTCTATTATTGCGCCCGCACCGCGCAGGTTTACCGCAAAGCCATTGATGATGCCGCCGCCGGCAAACCTTTTGACGAAAGTCTGTTAACCACGCTGGAAAGCCTGGCTCACCGCGGTTATACCGAAGGTTTCCTGCGTCGTCACACTCACGACGAATATCAAAATTATGATTACGGTTATTCCGTTTCCGAACGCCAGCAGTTCGTCGGCGAATTTACCGGCAAACGCAACGCACAGGGAATGGCGGAAGTGGCGGTGAAAAACAAATTTCTGCTGGGAGATGAAGTGGAAATGATGACGCCGAAAGGCAATATTGTCTTCAAAATCAACCGAATGCTGAACCGCAAAGGGGAAATGACGGACGCCGCCTTAGGCGACGGACATTTCGTCTATTTAGACGTGCCGGAAGACATTCAGCTGGATTACGCCTTATTAATGCGTAATTTAAACGGCGCCGACACCCGCAATCCTCATCAAAAATAGCACGTTTAAGCCCTTTCTCGTTAAAGGGCTTTTCATTTTCTCGTTTTATCAATGAAATACATTTTTTCACTTATTTATCACAAAATTTTGACATATATCAAATAAACGCCAAATCAGACTTTTCAAGCTGAAACTTTTCCGCTACCATGCGCTCCGTCAAGTAATTGCTTGATATTCATAAAGTTCCTAAATAAAATAATCATAAATAAATAGCTAAACTACTTTCCTACCGCCGTTTTGGCGGTTTTTTTTGCTTATTTTTCAATGAATTGTCACTCTCAATTTATTCAGATTTATTTTAGCGGCGGTGGCTTTTTTAGTTAAAGCCTCAAAAAACTAATCAAAATTCGACCGCACTTTTCACGGATTAAGACCACAAATCACTTACAAATTCCGGCGAATTCCAGTAGAATGCACGGCTAAATTTGAATCACAAAGATGGAATCCAATATGTCATCACAATTTGTTTTTACCATGCATCGCGTGGGAAAAGTCGTTCCACCGAAGCGTCATATTCTTAAAGATATTTCTTTAAGCTTTTTCCCCGGCGCCAAAATAGGTGTGCTCGGTTTAAACGGCGCAGGTAAGTCCACTCTGTTACGCATTATGGCGGGCGTGGACAAAGAATTCGAAGGCGAAGCGCGTCCGCAGCCGGGAATTAAAATCGGTTATCTGCCGCAGGAACCGAAGTTGGAACCGCAACAAACCGTACGTGAAGCCGTTGAAGAAGCGGTTTCCGAGGTGAAAAACGCGCTGACTCGGTTAGATGAAGTCTATGCCGCTTATGCCGATGAAAACGCCGATTTCGATAAACTGGCCGCGGAACAAGCGCAGTTAGAAGCCATTATTCAGGCGCACGACGGTCACAATCTCGATAACCAGCTGGAGCGCGCGGCCGATGCGCTTCGTCTGCCGGAATGGGACGCTAAAATCGAACATTTATCCGGCGGTGAACGCCGTCGCGTGGCGCTTTGCCGTTTGTTGCTGGAAAAACCGGATATGCTGTTGCTGGACGAACCGACCAACCATTTGGATGCGGAATCCGTGGCCTGGTTAGAACGATTCTTGCACGACTACGAAGGCACCGTGGTGGCCATTACCCACGACCGTTATTTCTTAGACAACGTAGCCGGCTGGATCTTAGAGCTCGACCGCGGCGAAGGCATTCCTTGGGAAGGCAATTATTCTTCCTGGCTGGAACAAAAAGAAAAACGTTTAGCCCAGGAACAGGCGACGGAATCGGCTCGCCAAAAATCTATCGAAAAAGAATTGGAATGGGTGCGTCAGAATCCGAAAGGCCGTCAGGCGAAGAGCAAAGCGCGTATGGCCCGTTTTGAAGAACTCAACAGCGGCGAATACCAAAAACGTAATGAAACCAACGAACTCTTCATTCCGCCCGGTCCGCGTTTAGGCGACAAAGTGATTGAAGTGGAACATTTGACCAAATCTTACGGCGACCGCACGTTAATCGACGATTTGTCCTTCAGCATTCCGAAAGGTGCGATCGTCGGCATTATCGGTGCCAATGGCGCCGGTAAATCTACGCTTTTCCGTATGCTTTCCGGCAAAGAACAACCGGATTCCGGTTCCGTCACCTTAGGCGAAACCGTGGTGCTGGCTTCGGTGGATCAGTTCCGCGACGCCATGGACGATAAAAAAACCGTGTGGGAAGAAGTCTCCGGCGGTCAGGATATTTTAACCGTCGGCAACTTCGAAATCCCAAGCCGCGCATACGTCGGACGCTTTAACTTCAAAGGCGTGGATCAACAAAAACGCGTAGGCGAACTCTCCGGCGGCGAACGCGGACGTTTACATTTAGCCAAATTGCTGCAACGCGGCGGTAACGTGTTGTTATTGGACGAACCGACCAATGATTTAGACGTAGAAACCTTACGCGCCTTAGAAAACGCTATCTTAGAATTTCCGGGCTGCGCCATGGTGATTTCCCACGACCGCTGGTTCTTAGACCGCATCGCCACCCACATTCTGGACTACGGCGACGAAGGCAAAGTGACTTTCTACGAAGGTAACTTCTCCGACTACGAAGAGTGGAAAAAGAAAACCTTAGGCGACGCGGCGGCTCAACCGCATCGCATGAAATATAAACGCATTGCGAAATAATGTAACGATTCGGGCTGTTTTTTTCACGAAAAACAGCCTTTTCTTTTTATCCAAAACAATATGCACGCCAAAAACAGCGCAAATTTTGACCGCACTTTTGAAGCACGGTCGATTTTCGCCGCACTTTTTGTTAAAATCCGTTCCAATTTTTTCATTCCATTTTACTTCATATCCGACAAAAAATTATGGCGACGCAAAACGAATACGATTCTATTAATATCACGGTACTGAAAGGCCTGGAGCCCGTACAAATCCGCCCCGGCATGTACACCGATACGACTCGTCCGAACCATTTGGGACAGGAAGTTATCGATAACAGTGTGGATGAAGCTTTGGCGGGGTTTGCGTCGAAAATCGAAGTGATTCTGCATAAAGATCAATCTCTGGAAGTCACCGATAACGGCCGCGGGATGCCGGTGGATATGCACCCGACGGAAAAAATGTCCGGCGTGGAAGTCATTATGACCAAACTGCACGCGGGCGGTAAATTTTCCAACGCCAATTATGAATTCGCCGGCGGTTTGCACGGTGTCGGCGTTTCCGTGGTGAATGCTCTGTCCGAACGGGTGGACGTTACCGTACGCCGCGGCGGTCAGATTTATCATATCGCGTTTGCCAACGGTGAAAAAGTGGAGGAACTCGAAGTGATCGGCACCTGCGGACGCCGTAACACGGGAACGTCTTTGCACTTCAAACCCAATCCGAAATATTTCGACAGCGACAAATTTTCCGTCAGCCGCTTGCGCCATTTGTTACGGGCCAAAGCGGTGTTGTGTTCGGGATTGGAAATTAAATTTATCGATAAAGTCAACGACACGGAAGAAAGCTGGTGCTACCAAGACGGGCTTGCCGATTATCTAACGGAAGCCGCAGGCGAATTCGTCACAGTGCCGGAAACGCCGTTTGTGGGCGAATTCAAAGGCTCCGGCGAAGCGGTGGAATGGGCGTTATTCTGGCTGCCAGAAGGCGGCGAACTAGTCACCGAAAGCTACGTAAACCTGATTCCCACCATTCAGGGCGGAACCCATGTAAACGGCTTGCGAAAAGGCTTAATCGACGCCATGATCGAATTCTGCGAATACCACAATTTACTGCCGAAAGGCGTGAAATTAACCGCCGATGATTTGTGGGATCGCTGCGCTTACGTGCTTTCCCTTAAAATGCACGACGCCCAGTTTGCCGGCCAAACCAAAGAACGCCTGTCCTCACGGGAAAGCGCCGTATTTGTCGGCGGCGTGGTAAAAGACGCTTTCAGCTTGTGGCTGAACAACAATATGGAACCGGCAAAATTACTGGCGGAAATGACGATTAATTCCGCTCAACGCCGTTTACGCGCGGCCAAAAAAGTGGTGCGGAAAAAACTGACTTCCGGTCCGGCGTTGCCGGGCAAACTGGCGGATTGTTCACAGCAGGATTTGGAACGTACCGAATTGTTCTTAGTGGAAGGCGATTCCGCCGGCGGTTCGGCAAAACAGGCGCGCGATCGCGAATATCAGGCGATTCTGCCGTTGCGCGGCAAAATTCTGAACACCTGGGAAGTATCGTCCGAACAGGTTTTAGGTTCCGAAGAAGTGCACAATATCGCGGTAGCGTTGGGAATCGACCCCGACAGCGACGATCTCAGCCAGTTACGCTACGGCAAAGTCTGTATTCTGGCGGATGCCGACAGCGACGGCTTGCATATCGCCACCCTGTTATGCGCGTTATTTTTGCGTCATTTTCCAAAACTGGTAGAAAACGGTCACGTTTATGTGGCAATGCCGCCGCTTTATCGTATCGATTTAGGCAAAGAAGTGTATTACGCGTTAGACGAAAACGAAAAAGACGCCGTGCTTGACCGTTTGAGCAACAAAAAAGGCAAACCGAATGTGCAACGCTTTAAAGGTCTGGGAGAAATGAACCCGAGCCAGCTACGGGAAACCACTATGGAGCCGAGCACCCGTCGTTTGGTGCAGTTGACCTATGCCGCCTACGATGAAAATGCGGAAAGTGCGGGCGAAAATTCGCAAGAAAATGACACCATTGAATTGATGGATATGCTGCTCAACAAAAAACGCGCGGAAGACCGCAAAAATTGGCTGCAAACCAAAGGCGATCAGGCTGATTTAGAAGTTTAAACCGGCATCGTTTCATCCGACGCTATGACGGAGTTTTCATGAAAAAAACCTTATTAACCGTTTTACTCGCTTCCCTTTTCACGGTTTCCGCCTCTGCGCAAGCCGGAAATCAAACGGAAAAAACTATTGAAAAATCGACCGCACTTTCTGTCGATTCAACCACGGCCGATTTACCGATGGAGGAAGCGGAACTCACTTTCGCGCCCGATGTGCCGAAACCTATTACCCGCAAAACCTCCGCTCGCGTCGTGGTAAAATTGGAAGCGCTGGAAAAAATAATGGAAATTATGGACGGCGTGCAATTCAAATATTGGACATTTAACGGCGCAACGCCCGCACCTTTCATCCGCGTGCGCGAAGGCGACACGGTGGAAGTACGGCTTTCCAATCCGGTGAATTCAAAACTTGCTCACAGCCTGGATTTTCACGCCGCTGCGGCACCGGAGGGCACGTCGCTCATCAGCAACACGCAACCGGGACACACCACAACTTTCGCATTTAAAGCGCTTAATCCGGGCTTATATCTTTACCATTGCGGCGCCTTCCCCGGCCCAGCAACCCATATCGGCAAAGGAATGTTCGGTTTATTGTTGGTGGAACCGAAGGAAGGCTTAGCGCCGGCGGATAAAGAATTTTATATCGTACAAAACGAATTCTATACCCGCGGTGTCTTCGGTGAAAAAGGCTTGCAAGTCGTCAGTATGGAAAAAGCCGGCTACGAACTGCCCGATTACGTCGTGTTTAACGGGCATGTCAATTCCCTGACGGGCGCCAACGCGCTGAAAGCCAAAACCGGCGAGAAAATCCGTTTCTTCGTCGGTAATGCCGGTCCGAATAAAATATCTTCGTTCCATTTAATGGGTAAAACCTTCGATACGGTTTACGTAGAAGGCGGAGATTTAAAAAATCATCATGTACAAACTACGTTAATCCCCGCCGGCGGGGCCACGATGCTTGAATTCCAAATTAACGTACCGGGGCAATACACCTTCCTCGATCACAGCATTAACCGCACGGAAAAAGGCGCCAAAGGCATGTTAATGGTGGAAGGCAAGGAAAATCCGGAAATTTTCAGCGGAAAAATTAAAGACGAAGTTTACGATAAGCGAAATCCCGAGGCCGACGTGGACGTGAATTTTCATATGAAATAAAACCGAGTAAAGTCTCAACCTAAAAAAACTAACAAAATTTTGACCGCACTTTGTAGCGGCATTGCGTCCTCAACCCCGGATTATTCGGGGAAAACGCTAATTAAGTTCGTTCCAAAGCGAAGCGTCATGCGAGATGCCGGCCTTTGGATTTAACGTGAAAAATTGCTAATAAGCGAAGAAAACTACGTCGCCTTCGGCGAAATTCGATTTAAACAATAAATAGATTGGTGGGTTAGCATCCCCTTATAAAAATATGAGCAACAACATCAACTACGAAGGCATTGAACAAATGCCGTTACGCACTTTTACAGAAAGTGCCTATCTGAATTATTCCATGTACGTCATCATGGATCGCGCCCTGCCGTTTATCGGCGACGGACTGAAACCCGTGCAACGGCGGATTATTTACGCCATGTCCGAATTGGGCTTAAACGCCGCGGCGAAATACAAAAAATCGGCGCGTACCGTGGGGGATGTGTTGGGTAAATTCCATCCGCACGGCGATTCCGCCTGTTATGAAGCCATGGTGCTAATGGCGCAACCGTTTTCGTATCGCTATCCGCTGGTGGACGGACAAGGTAACTGGGGCGCGCCGGACGATCCGAAATCCTTCGCCGCCATGCGTTACACCGAATCCCGTTTGTCGAAAATTTCAGAAATTTTACTGGGCGAACTGGGACAAGGCACGGTGGATTATCAGCCGAACTTTGACGGCACCCTTGCCGAACCGCAATATTTGCCCGCTCGCCTGCCGCATATTTTATTAAACGGCACCACCGGAATCGCCGTGGGGATGGCGACGGATATTCCGCCGCATAACCTCAATGAAATCGCCGACGCCGCCGTGATGTTATTGGATAATCCGCGAGCCACGCTGGACGATTTACTTAGCGTGGTGCAAGGCCCGGATTTCCCTACCGAAGCGGAAATCATCACACCGAAGGCCGATATTCGGAAACTGTACGAACAAGGTCGCGGTTCCATTAAAATGCGCGCCACTTGGAAAAAAGAAGACGGCGAAATCGTTATTACCGCTGTGCCGCATCAGTCTTCGCCAAGCAAAATTCAGCAGCAAATCGCTGATCAAATGAATGCGAAAAAACTGCCGATGGTGGAAGATGTGCGCGATGAAGCGGATCAGGAAAATCCGGTGCGTTTGGTGATTGTGCCTCGTTCGAACCGTGTGGACGTCAATACCTTAATGACGCATTTGTTCGCCACCACGGATTTGGAACGCAGTTACCGCGTCAATATGAATATGATCGGATTGGATCACAAACCGGCGGTAAAAAATCTGCTGCAAATTCTCACGGAATGGCTGCAATTCCGCCGCGCTACCGTTACCCGTCGCTTGCGTCATCGTTTGGATAAAGTCTTATCCCGCCTGCATATTCTGGACGGTTTGTTGATTGCCTTTTTAAATATTGATGAAGTCATCGACATTATTCGTCATGAAGATGAACCGAAAACGGTATTAATGGCGCGCTTCAATCTGAGCGACGAACAGGCGGAAGCGATTTTAAATCTGCGTTTGCGTCATTTGGCAAAATTGGAAGAAACGGAATTAAAAGCGGAAAAAAGCCAGCTGGAAGAGGAACGTCAGCATTTGGAGCAAATCCTGGCTTCCGAACGACGACTTAACACGTTGATTAAAAAAGAAATTCAACAGGACGCCAAAACCTATGCCAGCCCTCGCCGTTCTCCGCTGGTAGAACGCGAAGAAGCCAAGGCCATTTCCGAAACGGAAATGATCCCGGCCGAACCGGTGACGGTGATTCTGTCAGAAATGGGCTGGGTACGTTGCGCCAAAGGACATGACATTGACGTTCAAGGCTTAAATTATAAAGCTGGCGATAAATATCTTGACCACGCTTACGGTAAAAGCAATCAACCGGCGGTATTTATTGACAGTACGGGCCGCAGCTATGCCGTGGATCCGCTTAGTCTGCCGTCCGCCCGCTCGCAAGGCGAACCGCTGAGCGGCAAACTGAATCTGCCTGCCGGCGCTTCAATGAAACAAGTCCTGATTGAAAACGAAAATCAGGATTTGCTGATGGCGTCCGACGCCGGTTACGGTTTTATTTGTAAATTCGAAGATTTAATCGCCCGCAACAAAGCCGGTAAAGCGGTATTGACGCTGCCGGAAAACGCCCAAGTATTGCCGCCGAAAATCATTGAAAATTCGACCGCACTTTTAGTGGCGTTAACCCGCGCGGGCAGAATGTTGATTTTCCCGGTACGGGATTTACCGTCGCTATCCAAAGGCAAAGGGAATAAAATCATCGGTATTCCGGCCGCCGATGCAAAAGTGCGGTCGGATTTCGTGGTGAATTTATTGCTCATCAGCGAAAACGCCAGTTTGGTCTTCCATTCCGGAAAACGCAAAATCACGTTAAAACCGGAAGATTTACAAAAATTCCGCGCCGAACGCGGACGTCGGGGTTCCAGCCTGCCGCGCGGTTTACACAGCGGAGTGGAAATTGAAATCGTCGAACCCGAACAGGCTTAACTTAAGCAAATGAAGAAAGCGTCGAGATTTAATTCGACGCTTTTTATTTACCCGTCGCCCACAGCAGCATGATTAAAAATAAACCTGAAACCGCGAACTCGATCAAGCCGACTTGTTTGGCGTTCAATTTTTTATGCGGTAAGCAAACCGCCCGAATCAGCGCCGGAGTAAATGTCAGCGCCAACTGCCAGGATTGGTAAACGCCCAATAAAGCCACGCAGGCAAGATGGAAAGCGATAGAAATACGCAAATACCACAGATTTTTCCGCTCTCGCAGCATGGATTTCACATAAAAGGTGACGCCGACAAAAAACAATGCGGGATACACCGCCACTTGCAGGGCTTCGGCATTCAGTTGTTCCGTACCGAAATAATAAGCGGCGACGCCGGCTAAAGCAAAAATCGCAATGGCGGCGAAATCATTCAATAAGGCGCGTTCGTTTTTTGTTTTCGTGTAATAAACGGCGATCAGCATTAGCGGCAACATCGCGACGCCAAACCATAACATCGAGCAGTTTCGCCATAAAACCGGCAGGCAAAAAAGCACACTCGCCGCAGCATAAATACCGGCCCAGCGCGCATACTTCCGTTTATCGTTAATTTGCGGCTTAAACAGATTCAAAAAAGGATAACTGAATAGATATAAAGCCGTCCACGCCAGCAATAAAAACAGGTGGCTCCAATGAGGCCGCCCCTGCAACATACCGTATAAAAACGGCAACATTGCCATCACAAGCGCGCCGTGTTGATTCGAAACAAGTAATTTCATTATTGAGAATTATTCCTAAATGGAAAGAATTTTAGCGATAAAAAGCTTAAATTGCTATAATCCGAAAGCATTATTTCAAGGAAAAGCTTATGAGTATTCAACGATTACATCTTAGCAAACGCTACTGCGAAGCGGTAATTCATCAGGAAACGATTTATCTTTCAGGACAGGTGCCGGAAAAAACGGTTAATCTGCCCGCCTACGAACAAACTCAAGAAGTGCTAGAGCTTATTGATAACTTGTTACGGGAAGCCGGCACCCATAAAGACAATATTCTGACGGCGCAGATTTTCTTAGCGGATATGGCGGATTATGATGCCATGAATCGGGCATGGGATGAATGGGTCGCGCGCGATAACGCGCCTTGTCGAGCCACTGTTGAAGCCCGGCTTGCCGATCCGCGCTGGAAAGTGGAAATCGTGATAACCGCAAAGGTATAACGAAAAATATAAAAAGTGCGGTCAAAAATCACGGTATTTTGTAGCCGTTACACAAAGTCCGTCTTCAAGCCAACTGTCGCTTAATCTCCACAATACGCGGCAGATTTTCCAACGTATCTCCTTTGGGCTGGTTAATATATTTCATCAAGCTCTTCAAACGGGCTTTGGTGTGGAATGAGTTGTTCTCTCGCAAAATGCCGAGATATTTCTCCGCCTGTTGGTCTGTAAAAAATCAAATATTTTTTACCGCACTTTTACTTTATATTCAGTATCAAACCGGACGAATACTGTTCAAATCCAGATGAGCGTCAAATGCCTGTTGCAACAGTTTAAGCTTCTTATCCGACTGCAAATCCTGGCGCGCCCGTTCGCTGAGTTCGTGATAAATCTGACGACGAAAATCTAATGGCGTAAGGCGTTGTTCGTCATCGTTCAATTCAATTTTCAACTGCAAATCTTTGCCGTAATAAGCGCTTAACGCAGCTTGTAAAGCTTCCATGGCGCTTTCCCGTTGAAGATGTTTTTGATTAGAGCGCAGACCCAGCACGATTTCAGTCTCGCTTTGAGCCAAAATCACGGAATTCAATGCAATTTGTTTGACCAGTTTAAGATGATCCAGCCCTAAATGTTCCACCGCTTTTGTCCAGTCATCCCGTTCTTCCGCCAAGGCAATCACTTTTGCCACTAATTCGGGCGTTTTTTCTTTTAAAATCGCCTGCTTAATTTCGGAAGGACGAATCACGTTTTCCGCCTCCGCCATTTCGGGATTTATCCATTCCCATTGATAGGTTTCGGCAAGATTGGCTTCGTCATTGTTGTCATCATTTTCCGGTTCCTGCACATTATCGGCGGCAGGCGCATCCGGCGCGTTATCGGCGCCGGGCGTAGAAACCGGTTTGCGATTCGGCGCGGCGGCATTCCCGTTGCTTTGCGATTGTTGAGCAAGACTTGCCAGTCGATCAATCAAATCCGTTTGCGGGCGTTCTTTCTGCGGCATGGAAATCACAGGTAATTCGCGCGCCTGCGCCTTCGGTTGAACCGGCTCCGGAAGTTGTTTTTCGGCGGATCCCGCCGTCTGCACGCTGGCGCGCAAGCGTTCGATTTGAGCCAAGGCGTTTAATGCGTTTGAAGCGGATTTGGGCGGATTTGCCGACGCATTTTGAGGCGAGGCGGAAGCACGTAAATGCTGATTATAAACGGGCATTTCCACCAAATCTTCCGTTTTTTTGCCCGCACTTTCTTTTTCCGGACGGGGTTGTGCGGCGAGATTTGCGCTATGTTCTGCGGGCTCCGCCCGACTAAACTTTGGGTGAAAAGCTAACGCTCGCAATAATGTCATTTCTACCCCGACCCGACGGTTCGGCGCGAAAGCCAATTCCTTGCGCCCGACGGTGACAATCTGGTAGAAAAATTGAATGTTCTCCGGTGAAATATGTTTTGCCAAAAAACCGAGCTGACTTTCTTCGTCAATCCGATTCGGCAGCAGTTGCAACATGGCGATTTGATGCAATGCCTCTCCCACTTCAATCAGCAATTCGTCCCAATCCGCGCCTTTATCCGCAACGGACTGAATACAGTGCATCAGTTTTTCGCCGTTTCCCTGGTGCAAGGCATAAAGAATTTCGACGGGCTGATTATCATCCAGCAAACCCAACATGGTATTTACCACATCCGTCCGAATATCGACATTAGACATGGCGATAGCCTGATCGGTTAAACTTAAACTGTCGCGAATACTGCCCTGCGCCGCCTTGGCGATTTTATCAAGTGCGGGCGATTCGAACGGAATTTTTTCCTGCGTCAGAATGTGCGCCAAATGTTGGGCGATTTGCTGTTGATCCAAGGCTTTCAAATGAAATTGCATACAACGCGATAAAATGGTGATCGGCAGTTTTTGCGGATCCGTGGTGGCAAGCAGAAATTTCACGTATTCCGGCGGTTCTTCCAGCGTTTTCAATAACGCATTGAAAGAATGACGGGAAAGCATGTGCACTTCGTCGATAAGATAAACCTTATAACGCCCTTGCACCGGCTTATATTGTACATTGTCGAGCAATTCGCGGGTATCTTCCACTTTAGTGCGGGACGCCGCATCGATTTCAATCAAATCGATGAAATTACCGTTTTCAATAGCCTTGCAATGTTCGCATTCACCGCAAGGCTCGGCGGTAACGCCATGAATACAGTTCAATCCTTTGGCGAGCAAGCGGGCAATGGAAGTTTTTCCCACCCCGCGCGTACCGGAAAATAAATAAGCGTGATGCAGACGGTTTTCTTTCAAGCCGTTCGCCAGTGCGGTCAAGATATGCTCTTGTCCGACAACCTGATGAAAATTTTGGGGACGCCACTTACGGGCTAAAACCTGATAACTCACGCTTCTTTCCTGATGAAGAATAAGATTAGTGCCCGGAAAAATCCACTAAAGTGAACGGTTCCACACCGAGTTTACGTAACCGCGCTTCGCCGCCTAATTCAGGCAGACTGATAACAAATGCCGCGTGTTTCACTTCGCCGCCAAGACGGTTCACCAGTTTAATACAAGCTTCCACCGTACCGCCCGTTGCCAGCAAATCATCGATCACCAACACGTTATCGCCTTGTTGAATCGCATCCGCGTGGATTTCCAATTTGTCTTCGCCGTATTCCAGTTGATAACTCTGCGAAATCACTTCACGCGGCAACTTGCCCGGCTTACGCACCAAAATAAACGGCAAGCCCAGCACAACGGCAACCGGCGCACCGAAAATGAACCCGCGGGATTCGGTGCCGATAATTTTTGTGATGCCTTTATGGCGAAACGCTTCGGCAATCAGATTAACCGTTGCGGTAAAGGCTTCCGGAATTTCCGTTAAGCTGGTAATGTCACGGAAAATAATCCCTTGTTTCGGGTAATTGGGAATGGATTTAATCGATGATTTAATAAGATCTAATTGTTTGTTCATAATGTTGATAACAAAAGTGCGGTCAAAATTTCGACCGAATTTAATTGGAACCGAATTCTATCATAGCTAATGATAAATATCTTCCCCGTTTTTGCGGGTTCTTAATAATTGCAAAATCCACACGTACTGCTCCGGCTGCGGGGTAACGAAACGCTCGATTTCCGCATTCATGGCCCGTGCCGATTGTACGGGATCATCGCTTAATTCCATGGGCGGATGAATTTCCATTTCATATTTTCCGCTTTCTGCGTTGTAACGCGGGAACATCGGGATCACCACCGCTTTCGCCAGTTTCGCCATTTTATTCAGCCCCGGTAAGGTTGCTTTATAGGTGCCGAAGAAATCTACAAACTCACTGGCTTCCGCACCAAAATCTTCATCCGGCAAATAGTAACCCATATCGCCGTTACGAATCATGGTTAAAAACGGCTTTATCCCGTTTTGGCGGGCATGCATTTTGCCGCCGAAACGCTCGCGGGTGGCGGTCCAAAGCCAGTCTATCAACGGATTTCGGTGCGGATTAAACATGGAAGTCATCGGCATGCCGTGAGTATGCAGAATAATCCCCGAAGCATCAATCGCCCAACCGTGCGGCACCATTAAAATAATATTTTTACCTTCGGCTTTTGCCTGCTTGATGTGTTCGATACCGATAAATTCGCTGCGTTTTTGCAAATGCGCTTTGGAACGAACGGCGATTTCCCCGATGCCCAACATCACCTGCGTGACCGTCACGAACATTTTGTCGATAACCTGCTCGCGCTGTTGTTCCGTCCATTGGGGAAAGCAATAGGCGAGGTTAATTTGTGCGCGGCGACGCTGCTTACGCGCCTTACGTCCGATGATGATACCCAATTTTGCCGCCAAACGATCGCGCCAACGAAACGGCACATACGCCAGGATAAGCAAAACCGCCACACCCAGCCAGGTTCCCCAATATTTCGGCTGCAAATACGACCATGAGAAACGGGGTTCATAGCCTACCCGCGCCGTTAAACGTACATTTTCCTGCTCTGCCATTAGCCAAACCATCCTTGCTCATACGCCATTTTTGCCGTCATCACAAACGACATTAGCACAACCATCGGGCGAATCAATCGTTTTCCTTTGCTGAGTACCATTTTTGCTCCCAGATGTGCGCCGACAATCTGTCCGCACATCATAACAATGCCTACCGACCACACAATTTGTCCGCCGATTAAAAAACAAATCAGTGACGCAATATTCGAGGTAAAATTCAACACTTTGGCATAAGCCGTGGCTTTAGTGAGATTAAATCCCAGCAAAGTCACAAAAACCAAACTTAAAATAGATCCCGTTCCGGGGCCGAAAAAACCGTCATAAAAACCCAAGCCAAAAGCGGCGGTCAACGCAAAAGTACGGAATGACAAACGCTGGCGACGATCCTCTTCGCCCAATTTCGGCGTTAATAAAAAATACAGACCGACCGCCAACACCAGAAAAGGAATCGCTTTCTTTATCAGCGAACTGTCCACCAGCTGAATCAAAACGGAACCTATAGCGGACCCGGTAAAAGTACATAACAAAATAAACCAGATCGCACCTAAATCAACCGCTTTCCGGCGAATAAAATACAAACTGGCGGAAAACGAACCGCCGCACGATTGTAATTTATTGGTGCCCAACGCCATTGCCGGCGGCATTCCCGTCATCAATAAAGCGGGAATGGTAATTAAACCGCCGCCGCCCGCCAAAGCATCAATAAAGCCGGCAATCATTGCCACGACAAATAGAATTCCGATTAATTCAACGCTGATTTCCACCGCACTTTCCTTATTTGATTCGAAAATTAGTTCAACCACTCATGGCGATT
Organism: Exercitatus varius; assembly: GCF_029577735.1. NCBI lineage: Bacteria > Pseudomonadati > Pseudomonadota > Gammaproteobacteria > Pasteurellales > Pasteurellaceae > Exercitatus > Exercitatus varius. Next base: position 122,077 of record NZ_JARQTO010000009.1, read on the forward strand.
AGGCGAATTCAATACTTGTCGGCATAAGAACGGCTCGGGCGGAATCACTTTCGGTCTGTTTTCCGTGACGGAAGGCGCTTTCGGCTCGAACCAGGAATAAAGTTCCTCTCCGCAACCGTCGCCGGCGGGAACCGGCGCCTGGTTTTCACAATGGAGGGCGCCCGGCGGGCAGGTTAAACGCACATGAAAATGGCTGTCATGACCAAACCAGGGACGAATTTTGCGCAACCAGCCGCGATCCGTCCGCTCCGATTGGCACAATTTCAGCTTAATTGCCGGATTCACGAAAATACGGGTAACCGCCGGATCCTGCGCGGCCAATTTAATTAGCTCAAAGTGATTTTGATTCCAAACGTTCTCATCCACTCGTTGTAAAGTGCGATTCACCACCAACAAGCCTTTGCCGTCGGAATTTAAGGCTTCCTGCTCGGACATTTCGCCCATTCGCAACCAAATATCGGCGTCCAGCCCCATTTGATGACTGGCATGACCGGTCAGGAAGCGTCCGCCGCCCGGCATGGCAATATCGCCGATTAGCATCGTCGGCAATCCCGCTTGTTTCACTTGTTTGCCGAGACGTTCAAGATAACGAATCATGTTAGGATGACCGTAAAAACGGTTTTTATTCATGCGAATCACCTGAAAACCGTCACCTTTTGCCGGCATCGGCACGGAACCGAGAATGCAACCGTTACTGTATGAGCCGATCGGTTCCGCCTGTCCCGAAGTACTTGGAATAGGACGTTTAATCGCCTGCCAGTCCGCCGGTGAAGCCTGCACCGTCAGCGTACTAAAAACGCTGAAAAAAACGACCGCACTTAGAATTTTTTTCATACTTTCCTTCGCTAAATAAGTTGCAATGACGCCGTGCAGACGCGCTCCGGCTCAACCTGCACAGCGATTTTGCAAAAACTATCGTAAAATCGCCCGCACTTTTGCTTATTTACACTGCGCTTTAAACCGTAATAAATGATCCAGCAAAACAATCGCGACCATGGCTTCCGCAATAGGCACGGCTCGAATGCCGACACAAGGATCGTGCCGGCCTTTGGTAATCAGTTCTACCGGTTCGTTATTCACATTCACCGTTCTGCCCGGAATCATAATGCTGGAAGTGGGTTTTAACGCAATCGTGGCAATGATCGGCTGACCGTTGCTAATGCCGCCCAAAATGCCACCCGCATGATTCGAGAGAAAGCCTTCCGATGTCATTTCATCGCGGTGTTGCGTGCCTTTTTGTGCGACCACATCAAAACCGTCGCCGATTTCAACGCCTTTCACCGCATTAATTCCCATTAACGCATGAGCAAGTTCCGAATCCAGGCGATCAAACACCGGTTCACCCAAGCCTACCGGCACGTTTTCCGCGATAACGGTTAATTTTGCGCCGATAGAATTGCCTTCCTTTTTCAAGCTACGAATTAATTCGTCGAATTTTTCCACCGCACTTTTATCCGGACAGAAAAACGGATTACTCGCCACTTGTTCCCAGTCGATTTTTGTTACGTCCGATACGGTTTTGGGATCAATTTTCACATTACCGATTTGAGACAAATAACCGCGAATTTCAATGCCGAACTGCTCACGCAGATATTTTTTTGCAATCGCTCCCGCCGCCACTCGCATTGCGGTTTCCCGCGCGGAAGAACGCCCGCCGCCGCGATAATCGCGAATGCCGTATTTTTGCTGATAAGTGTAATCCGCATGGCCGGGGCGGAATTTATCCATAATATCGCCGTAATCTTTTGAACGCTGATCCGTATTCTTAATGATTAAGCCGATACTGGTACCGGTGGTTTTTCCTTCAAATACGCCGGATAAAATCTGCACTTCATCCGCTTCCTGACGCGGCGTGGTATAACGGGAAGCGCCCGGTTTTCGGCGATCCAGATCAGGCTGAATATCCGCTTCGCTCAGCGCCATATTCGGCGGTACGCCATCTACGATACAGCCTAAAGCAATACCGTGGGATTCACCAAATGTCGTCACCCGAAACAACTGTCCGATAGTATTTCCTGCCATGAATGATTCCTTTTATTTTTTTAATTCTACCGTTTCACCGACTTTCAGCTCTTCGTTGGTGGTCAGGTTTTTAATGTAAATATCTAACTGATTGAATGCGATTTCAATATTATTTTCCGTCAGTAATTGGTTAATCCGTCGGTTGAGGTAATCCAGGGTCGGATTACGATCTCCCACATGACCGACATATACCCGCAATTCATGATCCAGCGTACTGGCGCCGAAATTCAGAAAATAAACCACCGGCGCAGGATCTTTCAACACCAATTCACAATCGGCGGCAGCCTGCAGCAACAACTTTTTAGTTAATTCCAAGTCTGCGCCGTATCCCACGCCGACGCGAGCGATAACCCTTGTCACCGTATCGGACAACGCCCAGTTCACCAATCGTTCCGTAACGAAAGACTTATTCGGTACAATCACTTCTTTACCGTCAAAATCCACCAATGTCGTCGCGCGGATACGGATTTTCGATACGGTTCCGCTGAATTCTCCCAGAGTAATAATATCGCCGATCCGAACCGGACGTTCAAATAAAATAATGATACCGGAAACAAAATTCGCGAAAATTTCCTGCATACCGAAGCCCAGCCCGACGGAAAGTGCGGCGAACAGCCATTGCAGTTTGCTCCACGACATGCCCAACGCGCCGAACGCAGAGGTTGCGCCTAATGCGATAATGGCATAGGTAAGCAAGGTTGTAATGGTGTAAGGCGTACCCTGTGACAGTCTGGTATGGGAGAAAACTAAGGTTTCCAGCAAGCCTGAAATATTCCGCACCAATACGTAAGTGACAACCATAATGGCAATGGCGACAAATAAATTCAGCAACGTGATGGATTCCGTTACCGTCGTACCGTTTTCACCTGAAGTGGTCTGTCGCCAAAGGGAAATACTGTCCAAATAATAAGCCGCCGTAACTAAATCCGACCATGCCCAATAAAACATGCCGAATAAGGCGATCCAAAGCAAGAAATCCGCCACCCGCAGCATCTGGGCTTTAATCTCGCTGATGGCGATACTGTCATCGTACTGAATTTCCTGCATATCCGGATTAAGCGAACTGTTGGCTTCCGCAATCACTTTTGCCTGCAACTGTTCTCGTTTTTCCTTCGCGCGACGATATGCCATACGGCGAGCCGCCACCGCAAAACCACGATATACCAGATTACGGATCAGCCACCAGGTCATCACCACGAAATAAGACGAAATCGAGTGCTCGATCAAAACAATCGCCGTGTAATAATATCCCATGGCGGTTAAAACAATCAGCACAACCGGCACGAGCAACAATACCACGCGTAAAATCGGCAGAAAATACTGGCTCATTACCGTTTGTTCTTTCGCCGATTTCTGATAACTCGACACCGCCTGACGGAAGCGCGGCACCATAATTAACAGCACCGTCACCAGCACGATGATCATCGACGCCTGACCGATAACGTCATAACTTAATCCCAAATCAATATGGCTGAAAATCGACACATTCAACAATAATGCAATAATCCATGCCGAGCGTTTCAGCATATTACGGAACGCTTCATTACTTTCTTTCGGCATATTGAAATGGTGGTGTCCGATACCGTTCGGACGCAGCATGCCCAGCATAAAAGCGAAACTCCACCAATAAGCCGCCATTTTCAGCCCCCAAGGCCAAACCGTTGCGGGATCTTTAAAACAAATTCCCGTCACCAGAATAAAGCCGGCCAGAAACAAGAAAGTACTCGGCAAGCTTAATACGGCAACCCAGAAAATCGCTTTCGGCGTATGCCACTGAGTATCCGTGGCATAAACATTAATTTGCTGATTCAATTTGTTTAAACGCTTCTTAATATTTTCTTTTTTACGGCGAATAAGTGCGGTCAAAATCAGCAACAAAGCAATCGCGCCTAATCCCGGTAACAAATTTTCTTTCCAATTGGAAAAATCAAAGTTTTTCTTTAATGCCCGGCGTTGAAAATTCATACTGTCAGGAAAAGATTTAAACCACTCCCAATCCATCACCGAATTACTTTTCACCCAGAAACTTTGCTGTTGCAATTTATTTTGTAACGAATCGCTGATTGCCTGAACCTGCTGCTGGTTTAATTCAATATTAATGGACAAATTCAGTTGATTATTTAATAAACTTAAATAATCCGCCAACAACTTGCGGCGTTCTTCCACCAAATCGACTAACTGCGCGCGATCTTTTGCCGAAAATGTCACTTTTTCCGTTTGTTCTAAATCTTTGATGTATGCATCCGTATCATAAAGTTTGTCGCGGAATTCGGTAATATCGAAGATTTTTACCCGCAAATCGGCGATACGCTTTCCCAGCCCCGAAATCATTTCATCCTGAGGCAACGACTGGCGCTGTTTATTAATAATGCGGGAAAGCACCAACGTGCCTTGCAACGAACTGATCTGTTCTTCGATATTACGCTGAGTTTGTTGCAAATTGCCCAACACATTTTTAATGCGCAAGTTGTCCTGTGACAAACTGTTCATCCGCGTGGTTTCTTCCAGAATGCCTTTACTAATTTGCGTGTTAAAATTCAGCTGCCCCGCAACCACCGGATTGGTGTTGGCTTCCGCGTTCTTTTCCTGATTCTGGGTGGCTTGTTCTACCTGTTCTTTGGAAAGCTGCAGATTCTTTTCATTAATCGCCGATTGCAAAGTATTCAGTTCGCTCTGCAACTGTTGTTGCTGCAAAGTACGTTCTTCCACAATAAGGGAATAAAGCGACGTTAAGCGCGCCGTTCCCTGTAATAACGTTTGATTATAAGTATTTTGCAAATCAAGCAACGTCTGTTCCGCTTCAAGCCGCGTTTTTCTTGACTTTGACAACTTATCGTTAATAAACACCTGATTAATGGCCTGCGCCCGTTTAGCATTTTCCGCTAAAGTTTGTTGGGCGCGTTCCGGCGCGGAACGTTGAGCAACCAAATCGGCGTTCACTTGCGCTAATTCGTCCTGCACATTCTGTAAAGTAATCTGTTTTTGTTCCAGTTGTTGTTGCAATTCTGCTAAAGAATACTTACTTAAATCCGCCGCCGTCGGCAGTTTATCCGCTTTCAGTTTGCTAATATTCGATTGCGAAGCGGAAATGCCTTTATCGGCATTTTCAATATTTTTCACCAACTTAGCGTTTTGTTCCTTCTGCTTGGCAATATCCGCAATAAAACGCTGAGTTTCTTCCAAATCTTTAACCAAATCCTTGGCGGCGTCATCAGTTTGTTCCGCCTGTTTTGCCTTTTCGAGCTGACTTTCAATCTCGCGCGCCGACGGCAGAGCGGAATAAGCCGCATGCGGCCATGCTACGACTAACAAAGCGCTCAATAATAATTGTGTCGCGACACGTCGTGTCCAAATAGCTAACTGCATTATTTCATTCCTAATATTTCATTTAATTTTTGTTTTAATTGAATGCGGGACGGCTTAATTCCGCCTTGCTGCGATATCGTCGTATCGAGCGGGAAATACCGCACCGGCTGTTTAAATTTCTCTAATTTGTCAGCCAAAAAAACATGTAAATTTTTGACCGCACTTTCGCTGAAACGGGTTTTAAATTTTACCATCGCCACGGGACGTTGCCCGAATTCCGCATCATCGATCGGCAAAACAAACGCCTGCTCGACCTGTTCGTGGCGTTGCAGAATCCGCTCGATTTCTTCCGGTTGAATGTTTTCGCCGCCGGAAATGAACATATTATCCAAGCGCCCTAAAACCTGCAAATTTTCGCCGTCCCAACCGCCTTTATCCTTGGTTTGCAGCCAGCCGTCGGAATTGGTCAGCGAAACGAGCTTGCCGTTTAACCAGTAACCTAAGCCCAATCCGGCGCCGCGTAACCGGATTTCATCATTTTCCAACCGAAATTCGCGACCGCACAAAGGCCGGCCGACGCCCGCTTTGCCGTCGCATTTTTTGGCAAATACGGTAGACGCCATTTCCGTCATGCCGTATCCCACATAAGCCTGAATACCAAGTGCGGTCAAATTTTCGGAGATTTTTTCAGGAATATGCGAACCGCCCAATAAAATGTGCCGAATTTTGACCGCACTTTTCATCTCATTCGAAGGGCAATCCGCCAAATATTGCAATAAACGCTGCGCCTGAGTCGGCACTAAAGAGGCATGGCTCGCCTGCGTGAGGCTGCGGTAAAAATCTTCGCCCGGCAACTGTAATTCCGCGCCCTGCAACAGCCAACGCCAGACGATACCCTGCCCGGACACATGGTACAACGGCAGAGAAAGCAACCAAGAGGAATCGCGGGAAAAATCCATTAATTCACAAACGCCCCGCGCATTTTCCAAATGGTTCCGCATAGAATGCAACACCGCTTTCGGCGCGCCGGTAGAACCGGAAGTCAGCGTCATGGTGCAAGCTGAGAACAAGGCATGATCGACGCTATCGAATTCGGCAAAATCAACGTCTTTGACTTCGCTGAAAACCGGTTGCGGCCGGGTAAAATCGATCATCAGACGAATCCCATTCCGGCGGCAAAGTGCGGTACGTTTTTCATCCGAAAATGCCGGATTTAATCCCAAAACCCGCGCATTCAGTTGCAGCGCGGCCAAATAACAACACAACAGCGGAAAACTGTTTTTACCGCACAACGCCACCCCGGATTGCGCCGTCACCCCCTGCGCCGTCAGCGTTTCAGCCGTCCGACGGATTTCATCGGCCAGCTGCACCCAAGTAAAAACTTCGCCCTGCGAAAAATCCCGCAAGGCGATGTGATGTTGATAGCTCGACTCGGCATGAATGCGCCAAGGAAACGGATGGCTTAGCATAAAATCAATTTACAATGAAGTAGCCGCGAATGTCTTCGATCAGCGCCTCGGGCAACTGCATGCCGCGCATCACGCCTTCCAGCATAATCATTTTGCGTCCGCTGTTATTATTCGTAATCACCCAATAAGGCGTGTCCGGGATTTGTTTCGGTTTGGTATGGGTGCCCGCCGCCAATAACGTGGCTTCGTCCCGTGCGAAATAAACCCTTGTGCGGCCTTGCACCTGTTCGCTTTCAATCGCCAGTGAAAAACCTTCGGGATTGGTGCGGTAAAGTGCGGTTAAAATAGACAGAAATCTGACCACGGCTTTGGTTTCTTCCTGAAACGCATCGGATTCAATTACCTGGCGCACTTTATTGACAATGTGCGAAATGAACTGTTCGGGTTGTTTTTTCACCGTTTTTTCGACCACTGTTTTTTCTACTGCCGGTTTTTCTACCGACGGTTCTAAAACGAAGTCATTTTTTACCGCACTTTTCGCTTCCGACACCGGATTTTCCGCCGCGACGGCAGATTCGGCGGCCACCGCGCCCAAGGCGACCGAACTGACGCTGGAAGTCGGCAAATTCAATAAGCGGCGCAGAATATCCGAAGCGCTTTCACCGATAGATTGGGTATGGCTTGCGATAAATTGATAGAGTTCTTCGTCAACTTCGATAATCTTCATTTTTAGCTCTGACTTGAATTAGAAACAATTTTTCCGCATTATAACGTTTTCTTTATGAATTCTCTATCAAAAAAATGACGGCAAAACGACAACTTAATTATCAATTTCAGCCCGCTTCCCGTTCGTCCGGCAATCCGGTTTTAGTTTTTTTACACGGGTTATTCGGCGATATGAATAATCTCGGCGTGATCGCCAAAGCCTTTGCGGAGGATTACGCCATTTTGCGCGCGGATTTGCGCAATCACGGACGGAGTTTTCATGCCGACGAAATGAATTATCCGGCAATGGCGGCGGATGTGATTCGTTTGCTGGAACATTTAAACGTTTCCAACGCCATTCTGATCGGGCATTCCATGGGCGGCAAAACCGCCATGACCGCGGCGGCGCAACGTCCCGATTTAATCTCAAAAATAGCGGTGATCGATATTGCGCCGGTGGATTATAACGTTCTGTATAACGATAACGCCCATGCGAAGGAGTTTCAGGCGCTATTCGCGCTGAAAGCGGCGGATATTCAAACCCGTCAACAGGCGAAAACCGTGTTGGAAAATTACCTGGATTCCGAAGCCACCATCCAGTTTTTATTGAAATCTTTTGATGCCGACGCATCGGAAAAAACGCGCTTTAATTTGACCGCACTTTACACTCATTACAGGCAGATTATGGGCTGGGAAAAGGTGCGTTATACCCAACCCGCCCTGTTTATCAAAGGCGGCGAATCCAATTATATTCTACCGCAATACGGCGATACCATTCTGGCGCAATTCCCGCAGGCGACATCATTCACCATTGCAGGAGCGCACCATTGGGTACATGCGGAAAAGCCCGAGCTTGTCGCCCGCGCAATCACAAAATTTATCCAATCGAATTAATCGAGAGTTGACGGTTTAAATCCCCGGGGAATTATGCTATAGTTCGCCCAACTTTTATATAGTAGAAAATCATTCTCAGCATGAGAATGATTTCTAACAAATCAGCAAATTTACACATGGCAAAACAAGACGCAGATTGTATTACGCTTGATCTGTTTGCGGATGAACGCCGAGTTGGCCGTCCCAGAAGCAATCCGCTGAGCCGGGAACAACAAATCCGGGTGAATAAACGGAATCAGCTGCGCCGGGATAAATCAAGCGGTTTAAAGCGCGTAGAATTAAAATTACACGCTTCGTTAGTTCGGCAGTTAGAAGAATTAGCGTTTAGGCTCGACATTTGCCGGGCGGAATTAATCGAAAACATTTTACAAGATTATTTTCATACTCAAGAAAACAAGAATAAATAGGTAAACAGAATGGCTATTGTTGGTTTATTTTACGGCAGCGATACGGGCAATACGGAAAATATTGCCAAAATGATCCAAAAACAATTAGGCAACGAATTAGTGGATATTCGCGATATCGCCAAAAGCACAAAAGAAGATATCGAAGCTTACGATTTTTTATTATTCGGCATTCCGACCTGGTATTACGGTGAAGCGCAATGCGATTGGGACGATTTCTTCCCGACTCTGGAAGAAATTGATTTCACCGACAAACTGGTAGCAATTTTCGGTTGCGGCGACCAAGAGGATTATGCGGAATATTTCTGCGATGCGATGGGCACTATTCGCGATATCGTCGAAAGCCGCGGTGCGATTATCGTCGGTAATACTTCAACGGAAGGTTATACTTTCGAAGCATCCCGCGCCTTGATCGACGATAAAACTTTCGTCGGATTATGCATTGACGAAGATCGCCAACCCGAACTCACTTCGACGCGCGTCGAAAATTGGGTAAAACAGATTTATGACGAGATGTGCTTAGCAGAACTTGCTTAAGGAGCAATTATGTCGGAAGAAAACATTAAATTATTAAAAAAAGCGGGCTTAAAAATTACTGAGCCGCGCCTGACCATTCTAGCGTTAATGCAATTACACAAAATGCAGCATTTTTCAGCGGAAGACGTGTATAAACTTTTGCTGGAACAAGGGGAAGAAATCGGTCTGGCGACAGTTTACCGCGTACTTAATCAGTTTGATGAAGCGCATATTCTTGTCCGTCATAATTTTGAAGGTAATAAATCCGTTTTCGAATTAGCGCCGCTGGAACACCACGACCATATTATTTGTGTAGATTGCGGTAAAGTCTTTGAATTTAATGATAAAGTCATTGAAGAACGCCAGAAAGAAATCAGCAAAGAACACGGCATTCAGCTGGAATCTCACAGTTTATATATGTACGGAAAATGTGCCGACATTAAAAACTGCGATAAAGATAAATAAACGGCAAACAAGATAAAACTAAAAAAACGTTGAATTCGGATTCAACGTTTTTTTATCGCTATTTACTGATTCCATACTGCTTCAATTTATTAGCTATCGCCGTATGGGAAACGCCTAATCGGGCGGCGAGTTTGCGGGTGCTCGGATAGCGAGCATAAAATTCACGTAACAACCGGCTTTCAAAATTCGCCATAATTTGCTCCAACGACAAATTATCAAATTGCTCAAGGGAAAAGCCGTTTTCAGCGCCAGGCGTAGTCGGCGACAAATTCAAACCGGCAACGGTAAGCCGATTGTTCTCCGCCAATGAACAGGCGCGATACAGGGCGTTATAAAGTTCCCGTACATTGCCTTGCCACTGATAATTCTTCAGATAATCAATAAACGACTGATCAAAGTGCGGTCGAAAAATACCGAGATTTTTGCTGATTTGCGTGACAAACAAATCGGTTAGCGACGCAATATCGTCCTGTCGCGCGTGCAGCGGCGGCAATTCAAGGCTCAGAACGTTCAACCGATGAAACAAATCGTTGCGCACTTTGCCTTGTTCCACATATCGCGCCAACGGAACTTGCGAGGTACAAATCACCCGCACATTCGCATAATGTTCCTGTTCTTCTCCCACCCGACGAAAGGTGCCGTCATTCAGAAAACGCAATAATTTCGCCTGTAACGACAAAGAAAGCTCGGCAACACCGTCCAGCAACACCGTTCCGCCATCGGCGTATTCAAAAAAACCTTGTGTCGTTTTATCGCCTTTCGCCTGACCGAACATTTCGCTTTCCGCGTCTTCGTTGGGCAACCCGGCGCAATTCACCGCAATAAACTTATTATGGCGGCGCTCGCTGTGCTGATGACAAGCTTTCGCCAATAAATCTTTTCCGGTTCCGGTTTCGCCCTGAATTAATAAAGGCGCGTCAAGCAACGCAAATTTCTTTGCTTTTTCCACTAACGCCTTCATTTGCGGACTTTCGGCGATGAAATCGTTAAAACTGATTTCAGTCGGCTGCACGCGTGTCGTATTTTCAGTCATATTGTTTGTCCCGTGACAAAATTGTGCTTTATCATACCGAAAAAAACGGAAACCTAAAAGCGAAACGTCAACTTATCTTTACACGTTTTGTTTTTCCCGGTTTTTAGCGGATTTCAATACTACATTTTTCAGACCGCTTAACAATTCCCGATGAATATGGCTTAAGCGCGGCTTATCTTCCTTATTGAAGGCCAACGGACGGCAAAACTCCATAGTTTTCAACCCTAATCGCGCCGTCAGCAAACCTACGCCCAAGCCTTGTCCGATGCGGCCGGAAAGCTTGGCGGTAATGTCCTGCGACAACCAATCCAAACCGATATCCTGCACCAATTCCGTTGCACCGGTGAAAGCCATATTGATGAGCACCATGCGCATTAAACGCAAGCGGCTCCAATAACCTAATTCAATGCCGTAAATATTGGCGATACGATTGATTAACCGCGTATTACGCCAAGCCAGAAACAGCATATCCACCACCGCCAGCGGGCTGACCGCCACCACAATACCGCTTTCGACGGCGCTTCGGGTAATCAGTTTTTTCGCTTTTTTATCAATCGGATACAATACGTTTTTGGTGAACAGTTCTCCCACTTCGCGCGCCGTCAAGCCGTCGTTCAATTGCTTCCGCCACAACTCAACAGCAGGATGTTGCTCATCCATATCCAGCGAAGAGGCGATTTTCTCACATAATTCTTTGGCTTTATCCGCATCAAAATCTTCTTTAAATTCGACCGCACTTTCAGCCCGTAAAGCCAGATGCCGGCGTAATTTACGCAAGCGTAAAAATTCCTTGCCAAGCGCCGTCAAACCTAATCCGACGACAGAACAACCGACAACGGAAAAAGCAAAATAAATCCACTGATTCGCCCGCCAGCTATCGATCAACCATTGCACCGATTGCGCCACCGTCGCGCCCAAAAACAATATAACGACGGCGATCACCGCTCGTTTCCACCAGCGGGATTTTGGTCGTATCGCCCGTTCGAATTGTGCGGTCAGCAATTCGCCTTCCAGCGCCTCGCTTTCTTCGTTTTTCTCATCAAGTGCGGTCAAATCCGGCGTAATTTCTGCCGTTGCGGAAAACTCACGCTTTGCTTGAAAAGCCTCTTCTTCATTACCTGCATGATTTTCCGCATGATTAAAAACACGTTTATCGTTCATTTTTTTCTCCTGTTTTCGTGATTTTAGCGAAAAAATTATCGGTGCTCCGATTTAATGATCTAAATCACAAAAACTGTAATTCGTTCTATCCGACCTAACTATGAAGTGTTAGAATTCGTGCAATGTATTTTACTTTAACACAATAATAAATAGGTGATTATTATGACATTTCGTATTGAAAAAGACACTATGGGCGAAGTTCAAGTTCCTGCGGATAAATATTGGGCGGCGCAAACCGAACGTTCACGCAACAACTTTAAAATCGGCCCTGCAGCGTCCATGCCACACGAAATCATCGAAGCATTCGGCTACTTGAAAAAAGCGGCCGCTTATGCCAACACGGATTTAGGCGTATTGCCGGTTGAAAAACGCGATTTAATCGCACAAGCCTGCGATGAAATCCTGGCGCATAAATTAGACGATCAATTCCCGTTGGTTATCTGGCAAACCGGTTCAGGTACGCAATCCAACATGAACCTGAACGAAGTTATCGCTAATCGCGCACATGTGCTTAACGGCGGTAAATTAGGCGAAAAATCCATCATCCACCCAAATGACGATGTAAACAAATCTCAATCCTCAAACGATACTTACCCGACGGCTATGCACATTGCGGCATATAAAAAAGTCGTTGAAGCGACCATTCCCGCTATCGAACGTTTACAAAAAACCTTAGCGGCGAAATCCGAAGAATTTAAAGACGTGGTGAAAATCGGTCGTACTCACTTAATGGACGCCACTCCATTAACATTAGGCCAGGAATTCAGTGGTTATGCGGCGCAATTACACTTCGGTTTAATCGCCATTAAAAACACGTTACCGCACTTACGTCAATTGGCATTGGGCGGTACGGCGGTCGGTACCGGCTTGAATACGCCTAAAGGTTATGACGTAAAAGTAGCGGAATACATCGCTCAATTCACAGGACTTCCGTTCATTACCGCCGAAAACAAATTCGAAGCGTTAGCAACGCATGATGCCATCGTTGAAACTCACGGCGCACTGAAACAGGTCGCTATGTCATTATTCAAAATCGCCAACGACATTCGTTTATTGGCATCCGGTCCGCGTTCGGGCATCGGGGAAATCTTAATCCCTGAAAACGAACCGGGTTCGTCCATCATGCCGGGTAAAGTGAATCCGACTCAATGCGAAGCCATGACAATGGTTGCGGCGCAAGTATTAGGTAACGATACGACTATTTCGTTTGCCGGCTCTCAAGGTCACTTCGAATTGAACGTATTCAAACCGGTAATGGCGGCAAACTTCTTGCAATCCGCACAATTAATCGCAGATGTTTGTATCTCATTCGACGAACACTGTGCAAGCGGTATCAAACCGAATACTCCGCGCATTAAGCACTTGCTTGAAAGCTCATTAATGTTAGTGACCGCGTTAAACACTCACATCGGTTATGAAAATGCGGCGAAAATTGCAAAAACTGCGCACAAAAACGGCACTACATTACGCGAAGAGGCCATTAACTTAGGTTTGGTATCAGCCGAAGACTTCGATAAATGGGTTCGTCCGGAAGACATGGTCGGCAGCTTAAAATAAGCAGTAAATATAAATAAAAATTGCAAGGCGACGGAAGTCGCCTTTTTTTTCTGGCTAGAGTTGGTATAATTTTGCCAATTCGTTTATGTTGGACGCTTTATGAAATTGAAATCACTCTTTATCGCCATTTTATGCTTAATTCCTACCGCACTTTCGGCGAATTGGCTGCCTGTGGGCAAAGCAGATTATAACTGGGGCCCGTTCCACGTTTATACCATATCGTTATTTACGGAAAACGGTCATTATAAAGAAAATCAAACTCCGGTTATGCTCTCTTTTGACTTTGGTAAGCCCGTCGAAGGTAAAAATTTTGCCATTATTCTGATCAAAGAAATGGCGGCGCTTGATGTCGATCCCAAACAGTCTGAAAGCTGGCTTGCTCAGCTACAACAAACCTTACCGGATTTATCGCCTAATGATCGTTTGAATTATATTGCCTTACCTGATACAGGTTATTTCATTGTGAACGATCAAGTGTTGGAACAACAGTTTGATAAAGCCTTTAATCAGGCTTTTATCGACATCTGGTTATCGGGCAAAACGAATTTTGCGGCGTTAAAAAATCAACTTATCGGTAAAGAAAAATCCACTGCGACGGAAATTCATCATAAAGAACCGCCTAAAGTGCCGATGATGGAAGATGACGCTAATCCGCAAATTCCGCCGACTTACGAATTACAACAGGAACGAATCCCGGAAATTTAAATTTCATTTCATCAAAGTATTCCTCAAAAAATAAAAGAGTTGATTTAATCAACTCTTTTTTATCATCCGGATTCCAACACTCCGTTTTTCCCTCAATAGATATGATCAAACCCTATGAAAATGCCGTTATTTTAGTTTTAGCCATACCGTCTGATATCAGCAAGAATACCGCAACACATAAACAGCCCATTAAAATATAAGAATCCTGCTCTAAACGTTCGCCGATTAGAAAGGAAACCACTAACATTGTAAAAGGCTCCAAATAACCCAACAATCCTAAAATATTAATGGGAATTCGTTGACTTGCCATGATATAAGCGATAAACGCAATACCGCCCACCAATCCCAATAATGCCAACCATTCATAAGCGAAAGGATTTTGTTGCAGAACCCAAGACATCTCCACCTGTGCGGCAAAATAGACAGAAATCGGAATCATCAATAACATCTCAAGCAAAAAGCTGGAAAGATGCAAAATATTAAAATGCTTACGCACTGCGAAATAAACGGGATAACCTACGCAAACAAAAGCCGTTTCCCACGAAAACACACCGGTTATCCAGATCTTACTGAAAACGCCTAATGCGGCAAAAATAACAGCGACGCCTTTAACTCGACTCATTCGTTCACGGAACGCAAAACGCCCCATTAACACCATTACCAGCGGCATCAGTAAATAACCGATAGAAACCTCAATCGCTTTGCCATTCACCGGCGCCCATAAAAACAGCCACATTTGCGCGCCGATATTCAAACTATTAAACAAAAGAATAACAATGAGATAAGGTTCGTGCATTAAACGGGTTAAAAAAGCCAGAAACTCTTGCTGTTGTTTCAATAGAAAAACAGCGGCAATCACGAAAGGAACGGTAACCAACGTTCGCCATCCGAAAAGCCCGGCACCTTGAATCGGATATAAAACCGTTGAAAGAAAATAGACCACACCAAAAAGCAAAGAAGCGAAAACAGACAGTAAAACACCTTTTAGCATACGGAATCAACCAGAAAAGAGATAAGAAAAAAGCCACTATTACAGTGGCTTTGGAATGATATTTATCGGTGGTGCCTAGGGTCGGACTCGAACCGACACACCCGCAAAGGCGGCGGATTTTGAATCCGCTGCGTCTACCAATTTCGCCACCCAGGCTTCACTGATAAACATCATCTGGTTTGTGTGCTGTGCATTATACGGGTATTCACCGGGCTTGCAAGCAGAAATTTTTATTTTTTATTCGTTCGCTGTAAAATTCGCCAAATTTTGACCGCACTTATCATATAACGACAAAAGTGCGGGCAAATTTTGAGCCATTTTTAATCCCGTTTACGGCTGAGCAACCACCAGGTAATAATCAAGAAAAGGACGCTCGGCATTAGCGCGCCGGCAATAGGCGCCACATTATAAACCAAACTTAACGGCCCAAAAATCTCATTGATCACATAAAACAGGAAGCCGAAACAAATCCCCGTCACAATGCGAGCGCCTGCCGTGACGCTACGTAACGGCCCAAAAATAAACGACAACGCTAACATCATCATCACGCCCACCGAAATCGGTTGAAACAATTTCCGCCAATAGGTCAGCTCGAACTTTTTGCTGTCCTGTCCCGTTTGGTGCAAAAACGCGATATATTCCGACAAACCGGAAATAGAAAGCGAAGTCGGCCGCAAAGATACAATGCCTAATTTGTCCGGCGTTAAAGAAGTCTGCCATTCCTGCGAAATATAATTTTTCGTGGAAATTTGATCCGGCTTAATATCGGACACATTCAACTGCTGCAACTGCCATTTTCCGTTCTCGTAAGTCGCGCTATTGGCGTGGCTGAGGCGTTGTAACTGGCGATTATCGAAATGGTAGATGTATACGTCTTTCAGATTGGCATCTTCACGCACTTGGCGAACAAAAATAAAATCATTGCCGTCTTTCGCCCACACGCTGTTTTTCACGGACATTAAAGAACCGCCCGAAATGGCTTTCGCACGCATATCGCGGGCGTATTGTTCCGTTTGCGGAATCCCCCACTCGCCAATTACCATGGTAATCAGCACCAAGGGAATAGCGGTTTTCATGACGGCAATGCCAATTTTCAGTCGAGAAAATCCGGCCGACTGCATCACGATTAATTCGCTGCGGCTTGCCAGATTCCCCAACGCAATCAACGCGCCGAGCAACGCCGCCATCGGGAAAAAGGTTTCAACATCCTTCGGTATGGTTAAAACCGTGAAAAGCACCGCCTGCAAGCTGTCGTAAGTGCCTTTTCCTACCGAACGGAATTGTTCCACGAATTTAATAATGGCGGACAATCCAACCAAAGTCAGCAAAGTGGCAAAAATCGTCCCTAAAATGCTTTTGCCGATATAACGTTCCAATGTATTCATAGGCTACTTCCCTGCCGTCGCTTCGCTGCCAAACATATTGCGAACTTTGTACATAAACGAGCTTTCCCAGCTATTAAGCAAAATCCCCAGCAATAAAAACGCCACATTCACCAACGGCATAAAAAAAGCGGCATCCAGTTTTCCCGCCGCGCCGGCCGATTTCAGCGAACTCTGTGCTAAAAAATAGATTAAATACAGCAACAGCGCCGGCAACATTTTAGCAAAACGTCCCTGCCGAGGGTTTACGCGGCTCATCGGCACGGCGATCAACGCCATTAAAGGCACCGCCAGAATTAAGGTTAAACGCCAATGTAATTCGGTTTTGGCCGCCGGCGTATTTAATTGAGTTAACGTATTGAAATCCAATACTTCCGCTTCATTTTCCGTCGCTTCGGCGGACTGATGCCCCAAATAAGCCTGATATTCTTCAAAACGGGTAATCCGGAAATCCGGTAACGCGGCAGAACCTTCAAATCGCTGACTATTTTCCAAGCTCAAAATTTGATCACCGTTCGGTAAGGATTTAAGTTCGCCTTTTTCCGCCGTCACAACCGACGGTTTGGCGCTCCCCTTCTGGCGGGTTTGGAACAAGTATACGTCATTGATTTGATTATCTTTTATCTTATTGATAAATAACACAAAATCGTTATTATTCGACATCATAAACTGTCCCGCTGATAACGCCGCCATACGCGGATTCGCTTTTGCATCTTCGACGATTTCCGTTTGTTTCTGAATTGCCCAGGGAGACAGCCATAATGCGTTATAAGCGGCAAGTATGGCGGTAAAAAACGAAAGCAATAAAACCACGCGCACTAAAATCCGCTGTCCCACGCCGCATGCGCGCATAACGGTGATTTCGCTCTCCGCATATAACCGGCCGAACGTCAATAAAATCGCGATAAACAAACATAACGGCAACATCAGCTGCGCCATGGTCGGCATTCCTAGTCCCAGCAGGGAAAAAACAAGATCCGCCGGCACATTTCCGTTAGCCGCCGAACCCAATACGCGAACAAGTTGCTGGCTGAAGAAAATTAAAAGCAAAATGAACAAAATCGCCACCTGGCTTTTGAACACTTCCCGGGTTAAATATCTGGTTAAAATCACGTTATCTTTTTTTCCGCTTGCAATTTATTGAAATTTCGTTAATCCTACGACCGCACATCGGCTATGAAGTTCCTTCACGAGGCGCTATAGGATTTGACCGCATATCATAGCCTATTTTCACCTTTAAAAACAGTAGGAAGAAAAATGAAATACTCAGCAAATTCAACCGCACTTTCGCAGGCGAATGCCGTTTTTGTCGCCGTTTTTGAAGACGGCACATTGTCACCGAGCGCACAACAATTGGATACCCGAAACGAAATTTCCGACTTAATCAAAAGCGGTGATATTTCGGGCAAAATCGACGAAATCACCGCATTTCGCCGACAAAATCAACACATTATCGTGGTAGGCGCCGGCAAACCGGGTGAAATCAACGAGCGTCAATTCAAACAAATCAGTCAAAAAGCGTTTCAAGCCGTTAAAGCCACCTCCGCTCAAACCCTTGTCAACGCTTTAACGGAAGTGTCGATTAAAGATCGCGATCTGTATTGGAACGTCCGCTTCGGATTAGAAGCCATTGCGACGGAAAGTTACGTTTTCGACCGATTTAAAAGCAAAAAAACCGATCCAATCAAATTGCAGAACGTAATTTTTCATACCGACGACAAACAGGCGCAGCTTGCCGTTCAACATGCCGTCGCCATCGCCTTAGGGGTAAAATCGGCGCGCGATCTTGCAAACTGCCCGCCGAACGTCTGTAACCCGAGTTATTTAGCGGCGCAGGCAAAAACGTTGGAAAAACGTACCGCACTTTTAACCGTCGCCGTGCTGGGTGAAAAAGAAATGGCGGAATTGGGCATGCACGCTTACCTTGGCGTTTCGCAAGGTTCAAAAAATGAAGCGCAGCTTGCTGTGATGACATATAAAAATCATCCGAATCCTCACGCCAAACCCATCGTTTTGGTCGGAAAAGGATTAACCTTCGATGCCGGCGGCATTTCGCTGAAACCCGCCGCGGATATGGATGAAATGAAATACGATATGTGCGGCGCGGCGTCGATTTTCGGTGTAATGAACGCTCTGGTGGAATTACAGCTGCCGCTGAATGTGATTGGCGTTATGGCGGGTTGTGAAAATCTGCCGGACGGCAACGCCTATCGTCCCGGTGATATTTTAACCGCCATGAACGGATTAACCGTCGAAGTGCTGAATACCGACGCGGAAGGCCGTTTGGTGTTATGCGATACTCTCACTTACGTGGAGCGCTTCGAGCCCGAATGCGTGATCGATGTGGCGACGTTAACCGGCGCTTGCGTCGTGGCGTTGGGACAGCACAACAGCGGCCTGATTGCCACCGACGATGCGCTTGCCGAACAACTGTTGCAAGCTTCGCAGCAAACGCAGGATAAAGCCTGGCGTTTGCCTTTAAGCGAGGAATATCAGGAACAACTGAAATCCCCTTTTGCGGATCTTGCCAATATCGGCGGACGTTGGGGCGGCGCCATTACCGCGGGTGCATTCCTGTCGAATTTCACCAAAAAATACCGTTGGGCGCATTTGGACATCGCGGGAACCGCGTGGTTGCAAGGCGCCAATAAAGGCGCGACGGGCCGTCCGGTCGGATTATTAACGCAATTCCTGATTAATCAATGCCGCTAACCGAAAGGACGCCATCGGCGCCCTTTCATCTTCGTTTAACATAGACAAAAGTGCGGGCAAAAAAACGTTTATTTTTTTGCCCGCACTTTTCAGCTGTTCGTCTTATTTTAGCCTATCTGCGACAAACCGTTACGCGTTTTTTCCGCCGTTTCGTCCAACATTGCGCGGCGGGCGGCGTCATCAATCAAATACAGACTACCGAATAAAATATGCTGAATATCCATGATTCCGCAGAAATTAAACAAACCGTTCACCAAACACACGTCTAAACCCTGCGCATAGCCGTTTTCCCGATAAGTTTGCGCATTACTGCCCAGATTAATGAACTGTTGCATTTTCTTGCCGCGCAACAATCCTACAGACCCCGTTTCGTCGGTTTGATAAGCGAAGCCGTGGGTTAATACGCGATCGAGATAACCTTTCAGGATAGCGGGAAAGCCCATCCACCATAACGGATAAATCAAGGTGATTAAATCCGCCCGGCGAATATATTGCTGCTCCTGCAGAATATCGGGCGGGATGCTGCCTTTCAGTTCGTGCAAAGGCAGCACGGGATTAAAATTCATCTCGTATAAATCTCTTACAATCACTTCAGCACCTTGCTGCGCGCTGACATCGGCCACGCGCGCAACCATCGCGTTGGTAAAACTGTCGGGATTAGGATGGGCAAAAATAATAAGATGTGTCGCCATAATTTAAATCTTTTTCACAATTAATGTAATGCCTTGCACCGCAAGGACTTCAACGGTATCGCCGATATTAAGCCCGGCGCCCTGAATCCGCCAGGTAGTGTCGCCGAAACGTCCGCGCCCGATACCGTTATCGCCCATTTCCTGCACCACGCCGCGACTTGCCAGCATCGCGTGATTCCGCTGATTAAGCACGGAATGCTTTTCATCCGCCTGATCCCGTCCGTGCTGATATTTCCACCACATAATGCTGAAAATCGTGGCTAGCACGGCATAAATAATGCCCAATAGCGGCAACGTCAGCGCGGTGACGAACGCCATCAGCCCCGCCACCACGACGGCCGCCAGCCCCCACCAAAGCAAAAAAATGCCCGGAATGAGAATTTCGGCAATCAGTAGCACAAAGCCTAAAATCAGCCAGTGCCAAGCCGTCCAGGTCGTTAACCATTCCATCTTTTTTCCTTATTTTTTATCGCCTTTCAATAATTCTGCGACACCCGCCACAGAACCGATTAAATTACCCGCTTCCAACGGCATTAATACTACTTTGCTGTTATTGGCGCCGCCGATGTCTTTCAAGGCTTCGGTATATTTCTGAGCGATAAAGTAATTAATTGCCTTGGTATCACCGTTGGCTATGGCCTCAGACACCATTTGGGTTGCTTTGGCTTCCGCCTGAGCCGCGCGCTCGCGGGCTTCCGCCTGCAAAATGGCCTCTTGCTTTTCCCCTTCCGCGCGCAAAATACGGGATTGTTTTTCCCCTTCCGCACGCAGAATTTGAGCCTGACGCACCCCTTCCGCTTCCAGAATTTCCGCCCGTTTGTTTCGTTCGGCTTTCATTTGCGCATTCATGGCCTCGCTTAATTCACGCGGCGGACGCACGTCTCGGATTTCAATTCGCGTCACTTTCACGCCCCACGGATTGGTCGCTTCATCGACGATAGATAACAAACGACCGTTAATGCTGTCGCGCTGGGAAAGCATTTCGTCCAGTTCCATGCCCCCTAAAACGGTACGAATATTGGTCATCACCAAATTGATAATCGCCTGTTCCAAATGATTCACTTCATAGGCGGCGCTGCGCGCGTCAATCACTTGCACGAAACACACCGCATCAATGGAAACATTGGCATTATCTTTTGAAATCACTTCCTGAGACGGAATATCCAGCACCTGCTCCATCATATTGATTTTGCGTCCCACGCGATCCACAAAAGGCACCACGAAATTCAAACCGGGCGTAAGGGTTTTAATATAACGTCCGAAACGTTCGATCGTCCAGTGATAGCCTTGCGGCACCGCTTTAATGGTGGAAAACAGAACGACAAACACCAAAATGACAAACACAATCGCGGCGGGGTAAAGATCAAAAATATCCATAATCCGTTCCTTTTATAAATAAAAAATACCTAAAAAACTATAACAAATCAGACCGCACTTTGTACATATTTATAACCGTCGCGGTCCGGCACAAATTCAAAGATATCGGTGATACAATTCGGCGCGTCCTGATCCTGATGAGAAACGAACAATAATTGAGTTTTGCTGTTGCTCACAAGTTGTTCGATAAAACTTTTCACCAGCTTACGGTTTACGCCGTCCAAACCCTGCAGCGGCTCATCCAGAATCAATACCGGCGGATGCTTCACCATCGCGCGGGTAATTAACAGCAACCGCTGCTGCCCCCAGGACAACGAGCGAAACGGTTTTTTCGCCAACGCGCTTAAATTCAGGCGGGACAACCACTGCAAGGCTTTTACCCGTAATGCGTCGGGCGTCTGTTGATAAACGCCGATACTGTCAAAAAAGCCCGAAATAATAACGTCCGACACGGAGCAATTGACACGATAATCCATATGTAACTGGCTGCTGACATAACCGATTTTAGATTTAATGTCCCAAACGGTTTCGCCGCTGCCGCGTTGACGACCGAACAGCACCACATGATTACTGAACGCTTGCGGATGATCGCCGGTAATCAGCGACAGCAAGGTTGATTTTCCCGCGCCGTTCGGCCCTTTAATCCACCAATGTTGTTTTGGCTCAACCCGCCACGAAAGATTATTCAGAATCACATTATCGCCGTAACGAACCGTCACATTGCGTAAATCAAAGTGCGGGCGATTTTCCGGTAGTTTTTGTAACGGTGCCGCCGCTTCCGGTAACGCCGCATCCACCGCATTTTCCGCATAAGCCAGCTGCTGAAAAATACTTTGCCCTTCAATTTCCTCTCGTTCGCCCTGCAGGATCAATTCGAGATTTTCCAAAACGGCAATTTTCTTCGCCGCCTTCGGAATATCGCCGAAACGATTGACAATCAGCACTAACGCCATTTTTTCCGCCAACCGCTCAAGCAGCCGAACCCAATCCTGTACGGACTGCTTATCCAGCCCTTCGAAAGGTTCGTCTAAAATCAACACATCCGGCTCGCTCACCAATGCCTGCGCCAGCAACACTTTACGGCTTTCGCCGGTAGAAAGCTGCATAAACGGACGTTCCAGCAATTGTTCGATATGCAAACTTCCGGCATATTCTTCGCACAAGGCGTTTTTATCCGAACCGTTTAAAATCATCTGACGCGCGGTTTTACCGAAATCGTCAGGACTCACCATATCGTTATTTCGATCCTTAAAAGTTTGCTCTAAAATCTGCTGTTGCTTTTCAAAGGAAAGCAAATGAACGTGTTGAAAACTATTGTGACGCTCACCCGAATAAAGCGGCAAAGCGCCTTCCAACGCCAATGAAAATGCGGTTTTACCGCTGCCGTTGCTGCCCACGATCACCCAATAATCGCGCGGGAAAATCTCAAAGTGCGGTAAAATTAAGAAACGATTTTGCCGTAGCTTGAATCGTGCATTTTCGAAATTAAGCATGTCATTTCTCCGAATACAAAAAAAGCGGATAAAAAATCCGCTTTTTCAATCAATAGAATTATGCGTTATTTTTACGTTCTTCCGCCATACAGACCGCTGCCGTAAATAATACGTCGGTGGACGAATTGAGTGCGGTTTCCGTTGAATCCTGCAATACGCCGATAACGAAACCTACCGCAATCACCTGCGCCGCCACATCACCGGGAATACCGAACAAGCTACAGGCCAACGGAATTAACAAAAGCGAACCGCCGGCAACACCCGAAGCGCCACACGCACATACGGCCGATACAACGCTTAATAAAATCGCTGTCCAAATAGATACCGGAATACCTAATGTTTGTACCGCCGCTAAAGTCAATACCGTAATGGTAATTGCCGCGCCCGCCATATTGATTGTCGCGCCTAGCGGAATAGAAACGGAATAAGTTTCTTCATCCAAACCCAATTCTTCGGCAAGATCGATATTCACCGGAATATTTGCTGCCGAACTGCGGGTAAAGAATGCGGTTAAACCGCTCACACTGATACATTTCCACACTAACGGATACGGATTGCGGCGAATTTTCCAATAAACGATAATCGGATTAACTACAAATGCTACAAAGAACATAGAACCAAGCAACACAAGCAGTAAATGTCCATAATTCCAAAGCGCGCTTAATCCTTTGTCGGCAAGCGTTGCAGCAACTAAGCCGAAGATACCGAACGGCGCAAGGCTAATGACCAAATGCACAATCTTCGATACGGCTTCGGCGAAATCATTCATAACATTTTTCGTGCCTTCCGCAGCGTGACGTAATGCAATGCCTAAAGCGATGGCCCAAGTTAAAATACCGATAAAGTTACTGGTTGCCAATGCTTCAACCGGATTGGCAAAAATATTTGAAATAACCACGACAAAGACTTCCGAAACGCTACTCGGCGGCGATAACGAATCCGCCGTGATGGTTAACGGAATATGCATCGGGAAGGCAAAGCTTGCTAAAACGGCCACAATGGAAGCACCGAAGGTACCGAGGACATAAAGCACCACAATATCTTTCATATTGCTTTTGGAGCCCACTTTCTTATTCGCAATGGCCGCAATCACCAAAACGAAAATTAAAATCGGCGCAACGGCACGCAGACCTTTAACGAATAAAGAACCTAAAATACCGACTTTTTCAGCAAGATTAAATTTAAGAACCGGTTCCAGATCTGGACTGATTAATGCCGTAATTACACCAAGAATTAACCCGACTATAATACGTTTCACCAAACTGCCATGAAAAAAGAGAGAAATAAAACGTGAAGTATTCATAATAAAGCATAAAGTTATGCAAGCGTTTGCCTGCCAGTTAAACACAAGGATCCCGCGATCCGATAAAGCACACTAAAGATAACGGAAAATCCAGCGGTTGGAAACAAAAAATTAAGATTTTCTAACATTCAATGCTCGCCGGTTAAAAAAGATCTAAAAACACTGTTGACAACCTGTTTAAGAAAACAGTAACATACACCTGTAAATTAAATCACCCTGATTTTATTTTTAGTATCCCTAAGGAGATCCGTCATGAACTATGCGATTCAGGCTCAAAACGATTTTTCTTATCAACCTATGCCGTTTTTCGAAGATCATGCAATGACGTCAAATTACAGCCGAAAACTGGATCTGAATTTATATTGCATCAAACGTCCGCAACAAACCTGTTTTATTCGCGTAACCAATCCCGATATGCTGGCATGGGGAATCGAACAAGGCGATATGTTGGTGGTCGAAAAAAGCGAATCATTGACGGTCGGCGATCTGGTTGTCATTGAAAACCGGAATAAAATGGACATCTACGAATTCGTCACCCACAACAACGGCGAATTTGTCTTGTTTTCACTTAGTGCCAAAGCGGCCAATATCAAAACCCATAACTTAACGGATTTAAATATCGTTGGCGTGGTAACCAATACGATTCATCAAGTCAAACCTCGTCGCGACACCATGAAATTCGTGGCATAACCATTCTATTAACCGAGTACCAATTAATTCGGTGCGACACCATGTAAAAGTGCGGTCAAAATATTCAATATTTTGACCGCACTTTATACACAACAAGCTTCAACGTTAAGTGTTATAGAATCCGACGAGATTGGGTGTAGGTTCTTGCCCAATAATTTTCATCCAATGAACTGATTGTGACACCCTGGCTTGAGCTGGCATGCATAAATTTATTATTTCCTATATACACGCCTACGTGAGAATTACCGCGGAAGAAAACCAAATCGCCTTGTTTGAGTTGATGTTTTTGAATACGTTGTCCTAAAGAACGTTGTTCTGAAGTCGAACGCGGCAAATTCACGCCGAAGGCAGTGGCAAATGCCGTTTGCATAAATGCCGAACAATCAATGCCGCCGCGTCCCGTACCGCCCAAACGATAACGCGTTCCCACCCATTTGTTATAAACTTGGGCGAGTCTTTGTGCGCTTTGCGCCGGAGAAACGGTTGAATATTGACGAACGTATTGGTTAGAAAGGGATGATTGGTACGGACGGTTTGTTTTCAACTGACCAATAAAAGAGGTTAATTCCGCATCATTTCTTTCATCAACTGACGGATAAGCCGCCGTATCCAATCTGGAAGACGACGAACAAGCCGCTAAAAATAATGCACCGGTGATAACTAACAGTTTCTTTAACATGAGTAAAAAAGAAGAATATTTTGAATAAATACGAATAAAGCGGTAGGACTATACCAAATACATCTAACCATTGCCAGCTTTTATTCCGTTTTTTATCATATTTTGTGAGATAAATCACATTTTTTATAATTAAACAAATATAAGTAAACGGCTTTTTTACGGTTCAAATACAAAAAACCGCACTTTTCTGAGAAAAGTGCGGTCAAATTTTTCAACGTTTTTTTACGGCTTATTTTTTCTTCGCTTTCGGATTCGGTAAATCCGTGACCGAACCTTCAAACACTTCTGCCGCTAAACCTACGGATTCGTGCAAGGTCGGGTGTGCATGAATGGTTAACGCGATATCTTCCGCGTCGCAACCCATTTCAATGGCTAAGCCGATTTCACCCAGTAATTCGCCGGCATTGGTTCCCACAATCGCGCCGCCTAAAATGCGATGCGAATCCTTGTCGAAAATCAATTTCGTCATCCCGTCCGCACAGTCGGAAGCAATCGCACGACCGGATGCCGCCCACGGGAATGTCGCCACTTCGTAATTTAAGTTTTCGGCTTTACATTCTTTCTCGGTTTTGCCAACCCAAGCCACTTCCGGCTCCGTGTAAGCGATAGACGGAATCACTTTAGGATCAAAATAGTGTTTTTTGCCTGCAATCACTTCGGCGGCGACATGGCCTTCGTGCACGCCTTTATGCGCCAACATCGGTTGTCCCACGATATCGCCAATAGCGAAAATATGCGGTACGTTAGTGCGCATTTGTTTGTCGGTACGGATAAAACCGCGCTCGTCCACCGCCACGCCGGCTTTTTCCGCATCAATCAGTTTACCGTTCGGCGTACGGCCGATAGCAACCAACACCGCGTCATAAACTCGGGTTTCATTTGCCGCTTTGCCTTCCATGGAAACATGAATACCGTCTTCTTTCGCTTCCACTGCGGTTACTTTGGTTTCGAGCAGCAAATTGAATTTATTTTCAATGCGTTTGGTAAAGATTTTAACAATGTCTTTATCCGCCGCCGGAATCACCTGATCGAACATTTCCACCACATCAATTTGTGAACCTAATGCGCTGTAAACGGTTCCCATTTCCAAACCGATGATGCCGCCGCCCATAACCAGTAATTTTTTCGGCACTTCGCGCAACGCTAGGGCGTCCGTGGAATCCCACACGCGGGGATCTTCATGCGGAATAAACGGAAGTTGAATCGGGCGGGATCCCGCGGCAATAATCGCATTATCAAATTTGATTGTGGTCGGATTGCCGTCACGATCCTTCGCTACCATAGTATGGCTGTCTGTGAATTTTGCCAAACCTTCCACCACGGTCACTTTACGCATTTTCGCCATGCCCGCCAAACCGCCGGTTAAACGGCTTACCACGCCGTCTTTACCGGCGCGGATTTTATCTAAATCGATGGTCGGTTCGCCGAATACCACGCCGTGGTGTTCAACATGTTTTGCATCTTCAATCACTTTTGCGACGTGCAATAAGGCTTTCGACGGAATACAGCCCACATTTAAACACACCCCGCCAAGCGTCGAATAACGTTCCACCAATACGGTTTCCAATCCTAAGTCCGCGCAACGGAATGCCGCGGAATAGCCCGCAGGACCGGCTCCCAGGACAACAACCTGTGTTTTAATTTCTTTGCTCATTTGTTTTCCTCAGTTCAAAAAACGTGCGGATTTTTGCCCGCACTTTTCGGAATAATCGTTACATAACCAGGCGACGTAAGTCGGAAAGTACGCCGTTAATAAACGTAATAAAGCGCGCGCCGTCCGCACCGTCGATCACACGATGATCGAAAGATAACGACAACGGAAGCATTAAACGCGGTATAAATTCTTTACCGTTCCACACCGGCGCCATTTCAGAT
Source organism: Exercitatus varius (assembly GCF_029577735.1). Taxonomy (NCBI): domain Bacteria; kingdom Pseudomonadati; phylum Pseudomonadota; class Gammaproteobacteria; order Pasteurellales; family Pasteurellaceae; genus Exercitatus; species Exercitatus varius. The sequence goes on from NZ_JARQTO010000009.1 coordinate 149,448, forward strand.
TTAGACACGCCTAAAATTGCCACTTCAGGCGCGTTCACGATTGGCGCGAAGTGCGTCGTTCCCAAGCCGCCGATACTGGAAATGGTGAAACAGCCACCTTGCATATCGGATGCGGTTAATTTGCCTTCGCGGGCTTTTTTCGAAACTTCCATTAACTCACGGGAGAGTTCGATAATCCCTTTTTTGTTCACGTCTTTAAAGACCGGCACCACTAAACCGTTCGGCGTGTCCACCGCCACACCGATATTGACATATTTTTTCAGAATCAAACGCTGTGCGTCTTCGGTGATTGAACTGTTGAAACGCGGGAACGCTTCCAATGCTTTCGCTACCGCTTTCATGATAAACACAACCGGCGTAATTTTCACGCCCAGTTTTTGTTTTTCCGCTAAAGCGTTTTGTTCTTTGCGGAAAGCTTCTAAATCCGTGATATCCGCACGATCAAAATGAGTGACATGCGGAATCATTACCCAGTTACGGTGTAAATTCGCCCCGGAAATCTTATTAATACGGGTTAATTCGATTTCTTCCACTTCGCCGAATTTGCTGAAATCCACTTTCGGCCACGGTAATAAGCCCAAACCTGCGCCGTTTGCCGCGCCTGCCGGTGCCGCACCGCTTTCAAGCTGTTTAAGCGCGTTTTTCACGTATTCCTGAACGTCTTCTTTCAGGATACGACCTTTACGACCGGTCCCCTTCACTTTATCCAGATTTACGCCGAATTCGCGCGCTAAACGACGAACCACCGGCGTTGCATGCGCAAAGGTCGCGCTTGATGTCACCGCTTCCTGGGCGGCTGTCGGAGCGGAAACCGCAGCGGCGGCCGGCACCGGTTGTGCCGCCGGCGCCGGAGCCGAAGCCTGAACCGCAGGTGCCGCTACAGGTACCGAGCCCACCACTTCAAAACGCATAATCAACGAACCGGTTGAAACTTTATCGCCGGATTTCACGACAATTTCTTTCACCACACCGGCAAACGGCGCCAGAACTTCCATGGACGCTTTGTCGCCTTCAACGGTGATCAAAGATTGTTCTTCTTTCACGGAATCGCCCACTTTCACCATAATTTCGGTTACGTTGACTTCATCACCGCCGATATCCGGCACGTTCACATCTTTTACCGCGCTTGCCGCCGCTGCCGAAGCCTGAGCCTGAGCCTGAGCCGCCTCAGGTTGCGCCGGAGCGGCAACCGAAGCCGCGCCCGCCACTTCGAATTTCATAATTAATGAACCGGTTGAAACTTTGTCGCCGGATTTCACGACAATTTCTTTCACCACACCGGCAAACGGCGCCGGAACTTCCATGGAGGCTTTATCGCCTTCAACGGTAATTAACGATTGTTCTGCCGTAACGGAATCGCCGACCTTCACCATAATCTCGGTCACGTTGACTTCATCACCGCCGATATCCGGTACATGCACGTCTTTTACTTCGGCAACCGCTGCGGCGGCCGGTGCGGCTTCAGCCTGAGGCGCCGGTACGGCGCCGGCGGCGTCCGCCGTTTCCAATACAAACATCGGCGTGCCGGTCGTTACTTTATCGCCGACTTTTACTAACAATTCTTTTACAACGCCCGCTTCCGGCGAAGGCACTTCCATTGAAGCTTTATCGCCTTCAACATTAATAATTGATTGATCCGCCGCAACGGTATCGCCTACGTTTACCATCACTTCGGTAACGGTTACTTCATCCGCACCGATATCCGGAATTTGAATTTGTTTTGACATGTTTTATTCCTTTTAAAGTGCGGTCAAAATTTTCATTGTTTTTTGACCGCAGTTTCTCTCTTACGCGTATAACGGGTTTGCACGATCCGCTTTAATGTCGTACTTGGCAATGGCTTCCGCCACGACTTTCGCATCAACTTTACCTTGTTTCGCTAATTGCGATAACGCGGCAACCACAACATAATGGGCATTTACTTCAAAGAATTCACGTAAATTTGCCCGGCTGTCGGAACGACCGAAACCGTCGGTACCCAATACATGATAGCTTTGCGCCGGAATAAACGCGCGAACTTGTTCCGCGTAGAGTTTCATATAGTCGGTTGCGGCAACGGCAGGTTTATCGGACATCACTTGCGCAATGTAAGGTACGCGTTGTGGTTCCGTCGGATGTAATAAGTTCCAACGGGCGGCTTCCGCACCTTCACGGGCCACTTCGGTGAACGACGGTACGCTGAATACGTCGGAAGTAATACCGTAGTCATTGGCCAAAATCTGAGCAGCTTCGCGGACATGACGTAAGATCGCGCCGGAACCCATCAATTGAACCGCCGCTTCGCCTTGACCGACGGTTTCGAATTTATAGATACCTTTACGAATACCTTCTTCCGCGCCGGCCGGCATTGCCGGTTGGTCGTAAGTTTCGCTCAATGTGGTGATGTAGTAGAACACATTTTCCTGTTGTTCGCCGTACATACGATTGATACCGTCTTGCATGATCACCGCTACTTCGAATGCGAACGCCGGATCATAGGATACGCAGTTCGGGATCACCGCCGATTGAATGTGGCTGTGACCGTCTTCATGCTGTAAACCTTCGCCGTTTAACGTTGTACGACCTGAAGTTCCGCCGATAAAGAAACCGCGGGCCAATTGGTCGCCGGCTAACCACATCATGTCGCCAACCCGCTGGAAGCCGAACATGGAGTAGTAAACAAAGAACGGAATCATCGGCAGGTTGTTCACGGAATAAGATGTCGCCGCCGCCACCCAGGATGAGGTCGCGCCCAATTCGTTGATCCCTTCCTGTAGCACCTGGCCGTCTGTCGCTTCACGATAATAAGCCACTAAATCGCGGTCTGAAGGCACATAATTTTGTCCGTGCGGGTTATAAATACCGATCTGACGGAATAACCCTTCCATTCCGAAAGTACGCGCTTCGTCCGCAATAATCGGTACGATTTGTTTGCCGATATTCTTATCTTTCAGCAAAGTGTTTAACGCACGAACAAACGCCATGGTTGTTGAAATCGGACGCGCTTGCGCTTCTAATAACTGAGCGAAATCCGTTAATGCCGGCACTTTAAACTCAGTATCAAATTTCGCGCGACGCGCCGGTAAATAACCGTTTAACGCTTTACGTCGGTTGTGTAAATAGTTGTATTCGTCGGAACCTTCAGGGAATTTAACGTATTCTAAGTTTTCTACCTGTTCGTCCGTTAATGGTAATTGAAAGTAGTCACGGAAACCTTTAAGGCTGTGCTGTGACATTTTTTTAGATTGATGAGCGGTATTTTTACTTTGCGCTTCAGGAATTTTATATCCTTTTACCTGATGCGCTAAAATAACCACCGGTTTGCCTGCGGTCTGGGCTTTTGCATAAGCCGCATACATTTTTTCCGCATCATGCGCACCGCGACGTAACGACCAGATTTCATCATCCGTCATATCCGCCACTAATGCTGCGGTTTCAGGATAACGACCGAAGAAATGTTCGCGAACATAAGCGCCGTCTTTAGATTTAAAGGTTAAATAATCCCCGTCCAGCACTTCCATCATTAACTGCGTGAGTTTACCGGAAGTGTCTTTGGCGAATAATCTGTCCCAGTTACCGCCCCACATCACTTTAATCACTTCCCAGCCGGCACCGGTGAACAAACCTTCTAATTCCTGCACGATTTTACCGTTACCGTCGACCGGGCCGTCTAAACGTTGTAAGTTACAGCTGATGGTAAAAATTAAGTTGTCTAATTTTTCACGGGCGGCAAACGCCAATGCGCCTTTAGATTCGATTTCATCCATTTCGCCGTCGCCCAAGAAAGCGTAAACTTTTTGTTTAGACGTATCTTTTAATCCGCGATTGGCAAGATATTTCAAGAAACGGGCCTGATAAATGGCATTAACCGGACCTAGCCCCATGGACACGGTAGAAAACTGCCAGAATTCAGGCATTAAACGCGGGTGAGGATAAGAGGATAAACCGTCGGCAAAGGCTTCCTGACGGAAATTATCCATTTGTTCTTCGGTGAGGCGACCTTCTAAAAATGCGCGCGCATACATCCCCGGTGCGGCATGTCCCTGGAAAAAGACCAAATCGCCGCCATCCTGCTCCGTCGCCGCTCTAAAGAAGTGGTTAAAGCAAACCTCATACATTGTTGCCGCAGCCTGATAAGTGGAAATATGACCGCCTAAATCAAGATCTTTTTTCTGACTGCGAAGAACCGCCATGATAGCGTTCCAACGCACGGCGGAACGAATTCGGCGTTCAATTTTTAAATCGCCCGGATAGGCCGGTTGTTCGGAAAGCGGAATGGTATTGACATAATCCGTGGTAATGGCTTCGCCCACCGGTAAGCTGACATTCTGACTATGTGCGCGGTGCATTAATTTTTCAATAATATATTGAGCGCGTTCCACTCCTTCTTCACGGATGATGGAATCGATGGCTGATAACCAATCCTGAGTTTCGATTGGATCTACGTCATTCTTTAACATTTCTGACATAGTTTTTTCCTTCTTCTTAATTAGTTGATGAATCATTTAGACCGGAAGCCTAAACACGGATGATCACTAAATACTTAACAAATCAGATAAATTTTATAAAAAAATTTGAGCGAAAGATAGCTAAATTTCATGTTTTTTAACAATTTAATTACATTTCAGTAAAAACGCACCAAATTTTGACCGCACTTTTGTGCGAAAATCCAAGCCATTTAACAAAACTGGCAAAGAACGAAATCTAATCTCCGCATCAATTTAACCGCTTTAACATAATAAAAAACCCTTCAGTTTAAAAACTAAAGGGTTAAATTCAAATAAAGAATTATTTCGCCGCAGGAGCCGGTTTTTCACCGTATTTTTTATCTAACTCCGCACCCAGATCGGCAAATTCTTTCACGGCTTTTTGCAAGTCCGCCACTTCACCCTGGATTTTTTGCATTTCTTCCGGAGAAGGTTGTGTAATGGCCGCTTTAGCGCCTGCCGATGTTACGGCTTTAGAACGTAACAAAACATCTTTGGTTTTTGCTTTGAATGGTGCAATTTCTTTACTTTTCACTTCAACTTTATCCAGTGATTGAATAATTGCGTCGGTAGCCGTTTCGTAAGTTTTAATCGCTTCATCTACAGCCTGAGCATTTGCGTTTTCTTTTGCAGTTGCGATGTTTTGTTGTAACTCGGCAACAATTTTTTGTTGCGGCTCGGCTTGCTGTTGATTCCATTCGACCAATTTTTTGTAATCGGCTTTCGGATCTTCGTTATTACAAGCCGCTAAAGTCACCGCAAAAAGTGCCACTGCACCCATTTTTAATAAATTTTTCATGTACTAGCCCTTATTAAATTAAATAGCCCATCCAAATGCATAAAACGCAACCAGCGCAACGGCAATAATTACTGTTCCTGCATTTAAGTTTTTCACATCGCCGGAAACAATACGTCCGATAACCAGCGTAGCGAACCCTAGCATAATACCCGTAACGATATTGGCGGTCAACACAATAAATACCGCGCAAACCAATCCGGACATTGCGCCGACAAAATCGTTAAAGTCCAGTTTACTGACGTTGCTGAGCATTAATAACCCCACATACATCAACGCCGGTGCCGTAGCATAATTCGGGACAAGCGTCGCTAACGGCTGGAAAAATAACATAAGCAGGAAGCCCAATCCTACCACAATGGCGGTAATCCCGGTTTTCCCGCCCGCTGCGGTACCTGCCGCAGATTCGATATAAACCGCCGCCGGCGCCGTACCCAATAAGCCGGAGAACATACTGCTGACGGAATCCGAAGTTAACGCTTTGCCTCCGTTAATAATCTGCCCGTCTTTATCCAGCAGATTTCCCTGTCCCGCCACGGCGCGAATGGTGCCTGTCGCGTCAAATACCGCGGTCATGACTAAAGCGAATACCACCGGTAAAATTGCCGGCTGTAACGCTCCCGGAATATCTAATGCCAGGAAAAGCGATTTTTCACCGAAGCTCGGCATTTTGAACACTTCACCGCCGAATGTTACTTTCGGATCAAACATCAAACCGATAATCGTAACGGCAATAATCACCCATAAAATGGCGCCTTTTACCCGTAATTTTTCCAATCCGATAATAACTGCCAGCCCTATCAACGACATTAAAACGGGAAATGAGGTAAAATCGCCTAATGCTACAAGTGTGCCGGTTCCACTGGCTTTTATAATGCCTACGCCGCCCGTTGCAATCAACAATAGAAATAAACCGATGCCGATACCGGCGCCATGTGCAATGCTCGCCGGCAAATTACGCAAAATCCAGGAACGAACGCCGGTCGCCGAAATTAAGGTAAACACCACACCCATCAGGAATACGGCACCAAGCGCCACTGGAATACTGACTTGCTGCCCCAACACCAAACTGAACGCCGTAAAGGCGGTTAAGGAAATGGCGCAGCCAATAGCCATCGGCGCATTCGCCCACAAACCGATTAAAACGGATCCCAAACCGGATACCAGGCAAGTAGCGATAAATACGCTTTCCGCCGGGAAACCTGCCGCGCCCAACATATTCGGTACCACAATCACGGAATATACCATGGCGAGAAATGTGGTTAATCCCGCAATAATTTCTTGACGAACATTGGAGCCGCGCGCCGTAAGTTCGAAAGTTTTTTCTAAAGACATAACTATCCTATTGATTAAGTGAAAATTGCGCGTATTTTACCTTATTTCGTCCATAAAAAAACCTGCCGAAGCAGGTCTTTTTATTATCAGATAATATTTTATTATTTATCGATTTGGCTACCGATTAAGCCGCCTAATGCCGCGCCACCCAGTGTTGCGCCGGTTGAATTACCGATTACATTACCGGCTACTCCGCCGACCGCCGCACCGATTGCGGTATTTTTTTGAGTTCTGCTCATGCCGCTACATGCTGTGACTGCGGTTGCAACCAAGGCAACTGCTAATAATTTTACGATTGTCTTCATTAAAATAAACTCCATTTTTCCGAGTAACGTAAACGATCACTCCCGTTTACACTGCGTAAGACATAGCCAGAATTCAAAAGTTCATTAGAAAATATCAAAAAAACTATTATTTTTTTTCCCGCACTTTTAATCAAAAAAACAAAAAATGTGATCTACTTCAAATTTTAGAAAAATAACTATTGCTGAAACGTGCAAAGCAAATTGATAGTCTTTAGAATACGAACATTTTTAAAACTAATAAAGGAGTCGGTTATGACTATTGCGATTATCATCGCAACTCACGGTACGGCGGCAAAGGAATTGCTGAAAACTACCGAGATGTTGATCGGTGAGCAGGAAAATGTGGCAACCATTGACTTCGTTCCCGGTGAAAACGCCGAAACGATCATTGGTAAATATCAGGCTTTAGCGGATGGTCCTCTAGCAAGCTGCGATCATCTGTTATTCCTGGTAGATATGTGGGGCGGCAGCCCGTTTAATGCCGCCAATCGTTTCCTGGAAGGAAAAACCAATATGGATGTGGTAGCGGGCGTAAATATCCCGATGCTGGTAAATACCTGTATGGCACGCGACGATGTGGAAACGCTTGAAGAGCTTGTCGCCGTGGCATTGGAATCGGGCTCAACGGGCATTAAAGCGTTAAACAATCAGCCGGAAGAAAAACCGACTGCGCCGGCTTCGCCGCAAGCTCAGGCCGCGCCTGCCGTCGTCACCAATAAAGAAGGTCATTTAGTGATCGGTTTGGCGCGTATCGACGACCGTTTGATTCATGGCCAAGTGGCGACCCGCTGGACCAAAGAAAGCCGTGTCACCCGTATCGTGGTAGTAAACGATGAGGTAGCGAAAGATTCCGTACGTTCAACCATGCTGAAAAGCGTAGCACCTCCGGGTGTGACCGCTCATGTAGTGAATGTGGATAAAATGATCCGCGTTTATAACAACCCCGAATATGCGGACGAACGCATGATGTTGCTATTCACCAATCCGAGCGACGTAGTCAAATTAATGGAAGCGGGTGTCGAGTTCAAATCCATCAATATCGGCGGTATGGCGTATAAAGACGGTAAGAAAATGATTACCAGCGCCGTATCTGTGGACGATAAAGATATTGCGGCATTCAAAGCGCTTGACGCCAAAGGCATTGAATTGGATGTCCGTAAAGTATCAAATGATACGCGTCAACATATGATGGATTTATTAAAGAAAAACAACTTACTTTAAGGAAAAGCAAATGGAAATTTCAACTTTACAAGTCGTTCTTGTATTCCTTGTATCCTGTGTTTGCGGCGCAGGCTCAATTCTTGACGAGTTCCAGACTCACCGTCCGTTAATCGCCTGTACTCTAATCGGTCTCGTACTCGGCGATATGAAAACAGGAATTATCGTCGGCGGTTCTCTTGAATTACTGGCTCTGGGCTGGATGAATATCGGCGCGGCGCTTGCACCGGATGCGGCGCTTGCCTCCGTGATTTCCACCATTTTAGTCATTGTCGGCGGTCAGGATATTTCAACGGGTATTGCGGTGGCCATTCCGCTTGCGGCGGCAGGTCAGGTATTAACCTATGTGGTTCGTGCAATTACCGTCGGTTTTCAACATGCGGCGGATAAATCCATTGAAGACGGTAATCTTGCCCGTTTAGACTGGATTCACTTCGGCGCCTTAATGTTGCAAGCGATGCGTATTGCAATCCCGGCTTTAATCGTTGCCTTAACCGCCGGTACGGATGTGGTACAAACCATGTTGAATGCCATTCCGCCGGTTGTGACGACCGGTCTTAAAATCGCAGGCGGTTTCATTGCGGTGGTCGGTTATGCGATGGTGATCAATATGATGCGCGCTGGCCACTTAATGCCATTTTTCTATGCGGGTTTTGTTATTGCGGCATTCACCGATTTCAACTTAGTCGCGCTTGGCGTATTAGGAACGATTATGGCCGTCGTCTATATCCAAATTCATCCTAAATACAACAAAAGCCAACAGATTGTAGTTGCGGCGTCTTCCAACAACGACCTTGACAACAGATTAGATTAATGGGGAAAACAAAATGACAACCGAAATCAAAAAAGTAACACAAAGCGATTTAAATTCCGTTGTTCTTCGTTCTAACCTTTTCCAAGGTTCATGGAACTTCGAACGTATGCAGGCTCTCGGATTTATGTATTCGATTTCGCCGGTGATCAAACGCTTATATCCGGATCCGAATTCACAGGAACGCAAAGACGCCATTAAACGTCACCTTGAATTCTTTAACACGCAACCTTTCGTTGCCGCACCCGTTTTAGGCGTCACCATCGCCATGGAAGAAGAACGTGCCAACGGTAAAGAAATCGATGACGCCGCCATCAACGGTATCAAAGTCGGTCTGATGGGCCCGTTAGCCGGTGTGGGCGACCCGATTTATTGGGGAACGGCGCGTCCGGTATTTGCGGCGCTCGGTGCGGGTCTTGCATTAAGCGGCAGCATTTTAGGTCCGTTACTTTTCTTCGTATTATTTAACTTTGTACGTTTGGCAACCCGTTACTACGGCGTAACCTACGGCTACAAAAAAGGGTTGGACGTGGTGCAGGATATGAGCGGCGGTCTGCTGCAAAAATTAACCGAAGGCGCTTCTATTCTCGGCTTGTTTATTATGGGCGCGTTGGTGCAAAAATGGACCAGCATTAACGTTCCGCTCGTGGTTTCCACCATTCAAAAACAAGACGGAACGACCGAAGTTACCACCGTCCAAAGCATTCTGGACAGCTTAATGCCGGGTTTACTCGCATTACTGCTCACTTTCGCTTGTATGTGGTTGTTACGCAACCGCGTCAATGCGCTCTGGATTATCGTCGGTTTCTTCGTCATCGGCATTTTAGGCGCATGGACGGGAATTCTTGCGTAAAATCGACCGCACTTTATCTGTCGGGGCAAATTATTTTGCCCTGCTTATTTAAGTTGATTGGGCGAATATCATTCGCCCTCATAAACGACCCATAAACACCATGATCAACACCATCCTAACGTTCTCCGTCATCGCCTATTTCGCTTACGCCTTCTTCGAACAATTCGGTATCGACCGACTCAAAGGCAAAACCCGCTTAAAAGTGCGGTTAAAAAAACGTGCAAAATTAGACAGCCTGATTTTTATCGCATTAATCGGCATTATTATTTGGCAGGCGGAAGGAAATATCGAACCTTATACCGTTTATCTGCTCGGTTTTCTGATTATTCTCAGCATCTACGCCGCCTTTTTCCGTACGCCGATGTTAGTAATCAAAAACGGCGGTTTTTTCTTCGAGAATATTTTCATCACTTTTGATAAAATCGAGGCCATTAATTTAGCAAACGACTACAAACTGGTTTTCGATCTCAAAAACGGCAAACGCATTATCGCGTGGCTCACTAATCAAGCGGACACCGATGCGGTGGTTACCCTGCTGGGCGGCTATAAATAACGGAGGACATTCCATGGCGGGCATTTATCCCATAACCGGCACATTACAAAATTACGCTTGGGGCGGCGAAGATTATCTTCCCGAACTGCTCCGTTTCGCCAAACAACCGCACACTCATTACGCGGAATGGTGGCTCGGCGCGCACGCTTCCTCGCCGTCGACGATTAAAATTGACGGCAAGTCGCAATCGCTCATGGAATTTTTAATGCAAAATCCGACCGCACTTGGCGCGCAAAGCCGTGCAACTTTTGGCGATGAACTGCCTTACTTACTGAAAATTCTGGATGTGAAAAAACCGCTTTCCATTCAACTTCATCCGACCAAACGGCAAGCGGAATCGGGCTTTGCCGCGGAAAATGCCAAAGGCGTGGATTTAAAGGATCCGAAACGCACCTATAAAGACAACAATCACAAACCCGAAATGATGATTGCGCTGTCGGATTTCTGGCTATTACACGGTTTTAAAACCAAAGTTAAAATTATTGAAACTTTAAAAACTCGCTCAAATTTGACCGCACTTTTAAGCAAACTTGAAGAGCGGAACTTACACGATTTCTACGCCGACATCATGCAGGCCGGACAAGCGGAACTGGCAGGTTGGTTATTGCCGATTATTGAAGCCAATCAGGCCGCTTACGCCAACGGCGAATTAACCTTAGAAAATCCGGATTATTGGGTGCTGTATACCATGGAAGCCATGGAAATTGCGCCGCAGAAACTGGATCCGGGCTTAGTTTGTTTTTACTTGTTTAACATCGTGCATATCAAACCGGGCGAAGGCATTTTTCAGGACGCGGGCATTCCGCACGCATATCTGCGCGGACAAAATATCGAATTAATGGCCTGTTCCGATAACGTGATTCGCGGCGGGTTAACGCCGAAACACGTAGATATTCCCGAACTATTGAAAATAGTGGATTGTCGAGAAGTCGAACCGAAAATTATTCCCGCCGCCCCGCAAAATAACGGTTCTTTCACCTATCAAACGCCGGCCGAAGATTTTGCGTTGGAAAACGTGCGCTTTGATGCAGATTTCAACCTGAACGGCACTGCAAAAAACGGAATGATTTTGTTCGTCATGGAAGGCGCTTTGCAATTGAGCGAAAAGTCTGCCGCGCTCGAACTTAAACAAGGCGAATCCGCTTTTATCGGGGCACAAACCGATTACCGAATCAGCGGCGTAGAAAACGGTTACTGCGTGTTGGCTAAACTGCCTTAATCCATAAAAATCCGCCGAGCCGGCGGATTTTTTCTGCTAAATTTAAACGCGAACCGAATAAACCTTAAATTTATTGGTTTTCGCCAACACGCGGTGACCGCCGAAATGCTCGTCAAGCAAATCGGGATACGGCAAAAAGGCGTTTGCCACAATGCGCAGTTCACCGCCGTCTTTTAATCGCCGGCGGGCTTCTTTGATTAATTCGTTCACCGCGCGATAAGCGGTGTCAATGCCGTCGTGGAACGGCGGATTAGAAATAATCAGATCGAACTTCTCCTGCACGTGAGAAAAAACATCACTCGCCAGCACCTCGCCCGCCAAATGATTTTCCGCCAGAGTACGTTCGGCGGACGCCAGCGCCATGGCGTGAATATCGGTCAACGTCACTCGGACTTGCGGATTCCGACACTTCACATATGCGCCGAGAATGCCGGCGCCGCATCCCAAATCCAACACGTCGCCGCGAACGGGTTCGTTAATCGTTGATAACAACAATTCGGTGCCCGCATCCAATTCGTTGGCGCTGAACACGCCCGGCAGGCTGTAAACGGTTAATTCGCCCAATTTAGGATTCCGATAGGTTTTCCAGTAATCGGCGATATCAAAGTGCGGTCGATTTTTCAAACAAAAATGATACAACCCGCAACGGCGCGCCGAATCGATTTTCCCGATTTCGCCGAAAGGTTCCAGCATTTTCTCCGCCGAACGCACGCCGCAACGGTTTTCACCGATAATCAGAATTTCCTGATTTTCCCGCCCGTTCGCCAACAACTGCATTAACTGAAACTGCACTTCCGCTTTGTTTTTCGTCCAGTAATACACAATCAAATCCGCCTGCGTGTCAAAAACAGGCGAAAATTTGACCGCACTTTTCCGGTTTAGCCCGTTCGCATAGTCAAAATACCAAGACCACACCGTCACGGCTTTGGCCGTTTTCTGGATTTGAGCGGGAAAATCATCGTGAACGCCGCCGGCGAATAATAAGGTTTTATCGCGGAAAAGAGACAAATGGCGTTCTAAAACCTGGCTTTCGAGAGAAATCATGTTGGGAAATCCTGAGAGATACGTTAAAATCATCGGCATTATAATGGAAAACGAAAGCCGAATGAACAGACGTGATCTTCTCTTACACAAAATGGGCATTATTCAATGGGAACTCGTCCGCCCCGACGTATTAAAAGGCGCGGTGAATATTCCTATTTCGGAAAATATCAAGTTGGTCGTGATTTCAGACAGCCCCATCGACCGGCAAAATCCGCTTTTGCAGGACATTTTGCGCAGCGTCGATTTGAACGATACCGACTGTCTGCTTACCGATTTCGCTCATGCGTCACATCTGAATATTCAACATTCGCTGCAATATTGGATTCTGAGCGAAAATCAGGAAAAAATCGACCGCACTTTACCTTTGTGCAAACAGGCGGAAAAAATCTGGCAATCCGCCGATTTGTCGCAACTGAAAAACAATGCGAAATTCAAACGCGCCTTGTGGAAACAGATTTGCGCGGTCTGATTGTACAGTTTTACGGCAAACAAACGCCGTTTTTCAGTTTTTCCTTGCAATATGTGCTGAAACGAGTATATTAGCCGCCATCAGACGCGGGGTGGAGCAGCTTGGTAGCTCGTCGGGCTCATAACCCGAAGGTCGTTGGTTCAAATCCGGCCCCCGCAACCAAATTCAAAAAAGGCGTTCATGATGAACGCCTTTTTGCTTTCCGATATCAATCCGAGTTAACTTCGCACCGTGTAATCGCCGGTGGCCACCCATTTATAGGTAGTTAACGCCTCCAAGCCCATCGGACCGCGCGCATGCAGCTTCTGCGTGCTGACGGCAACTTCCGCGCCAAGCCCGAATTGGCCGCCGTCGGTAAAGCGCGTACTGGCGTTCACATAAACCGCCGCCGCGTCGACCTGCGCCACAAATCGGCGCGCCAAGTGCGGAGATTCCGTTAAAATCGCTTCCGAGTGCTGGCTGCCGTATTCGCGAATATGCGCTACCGCCGCCTCAATATCTTTCACAATCACGACGTTTAAATTGGTACACAGCCATTCTTGCCGCAATTCTTCTTCCGTAACGGGCGAAACATCCGCGCGGGCATTATGCAAAATTTCATAGGCCGCCGCATCGGCATAATATTTCACCGATAATTCGGCGGCAAGTTTCGGCAGAAATTCGTGTGCGATACTTTCCTGCACTAATAAAGTTTCCAGCGTATTACACGTGCTCGGGCGCTGGGTTTTGGCATTTTTAATCACCGAAATCGCACGATGTTGATCCGCACTTTGTTCCACAAAAGTGTGACAAACGCCGATTCCTCCCACGATGACCGGAATCGTCGCGTGTTGCTTGCACAATGCGTGTAACCCCGCCCCGCCGCGCGGAATAATCATATCCACGTAACGATCCGATTTCAGCAATTCCATCACCAGTGCGCGATCGGGATCGGTAATCGCCTGCACCGCCGTTTTTGGTAAACCGGCTTTTTCTAACGCATGTTGCACGACCTCCACCAAAATCCGGTTAGAATGCCGGGTTTCTTTACCGCCGCGCAGAATCACCGCGTTCCCGGTTTTCAGACAAAGGCTTGCCACATCGATCGTCACGTTCGGTCTCGCTTCATAAATCGTGCCGATAACGCCCACCGGCACACGAATCCGCTCCAGTTTCAAGCCGCTGTCCAGCATACCGCCGTCGATTAATTTGCCCACCGGATCCGCCAATGACACCACATGGCGTACGTCTTTTGCCATTCCTTGCAGCCGTTCCGGGGTTAACAATAAACGATCGATAATGGCGTCGGTTAATCCGCTTGCTCGCGCGGCGTCAATGTCTTGCGCGTTCGCGGCTAAAATCCGCTGCTGCTGGGATTCCAGCTGTTCCGCAATAATCTGTAATGCGCGATTTTTTTCTTGCGCGGACAACTGGCTTAACTCAAATGCCGCCTGGCGTGCCGCTTTTCCCATTGCCTCTAAATTCGTCATCATTTTTATCCTTATTCGACTTTTTGCACAGCATACCCGATCTCAAAATACAAAAAAAGTGCGGTCAAAAACATGCAAGATTTTGACCGCACTTTATCATGCCGTTCCGGAATTATTTTTCATAACGGCGGAAAACTAACGTCGCGTTGGTACCGCCGAAGCCGAAACTGTTGGACATCACGGTTTTTAAGCCGGCATTTTCTTTCGTTTCGGTAACGATATTCAAGCCTTGCGCCTGTTCGTCCAAGGTTTCGATGTTGATACTCGGCGCAATGAAGTCGTTTTGTAACATTAACAACGTATAAATGGCTTCGTGCGCACCGGCGGCGCCTAATGAGTGCCCCGTCATGGATTTCGTGGACGAAATCGCCGGCGTTTGATCGCCGAATACCGCTCTGATTGCGCCTAATTCTTTGACGTCGCCGACCGGAGTTGAAGTGCCGTGCACGTTGATATAATCGATTGGCGTATCCACATTTTGCATTGCCTGACGCATGCAACGTTCCGCGCCTTCACCGCTTGGCGCCACCATGTCGTAACCGTCGGAGGTGGCGCCGTAGCCGACCACTTCCGCATAAATTTTGGCACCGCGCGCTAAAGCGTGTTCCAGTTCTTCAACCACCACCACTGCGCCGCCGCCTGCGATAACGAAACCGTCGCGGTTTGCATCATACGCACGGGAAGCTTTTTCCGGCGTTTCGTTATATTTGGTTGAAATCGCGCCCATGGCATCAAATTGCGCCGCACCTTCCCAGGACAATTCTTCCGCACCGCCGGCAAAAACGATATCCTGTTTGCCCAACTGAATTAATTCCACCGCATTTCCGATACAGTGCGCGGAAGTGGCGCAAGCCGAACTGATTGAATAGTTCACGCCTTTGATTTTAAACGGTGTCGCCAAGCAGGCTGACACGCTTGAAGACATGGTTTTGGTTACTGCATAAGGACCGATCGCTTTCACGCCGCGCGCACTACGCGCCGCATCGGCGGCTTTTACCTGATAATGGGCGGAACCGATACCCGCACCGATAACCAAACCGGTACGTTCGTTAGAAACCTGATCTTCCGTTAAACCCGCATCCTCAATGGCTTCTTTCATGGAAAGATAAGCGTATGCCGCCGCATCGCCCATAAAACGATAAATTTTACGGTCGATTAATTCCGCAGGATTTAACTTAATCGTTCCCGCAATATGGCTACGCATGCCGATTTCGATAAAACCCGGAACGGTTTCAATCCCTGATTTACCCGATTTCAATGACGCTAACACTTCTTCTTTGTTGTTACCGATGCTAGAGATAACCCCGAAACCGGTGATAACCACTCTTTTCATTCTGTCTTCCTTTGTTGGATTAAATAAATTCACCTTACACTTGTAAGCTGAATGCTAATTTACTATGAAATCGAAATATTGCAAGCATTTATTGCCATATTCGACCACTTTATACCGACACAGGATTATAATAAACTCCAAAATCAGAAAAAAGGAATAAATACATGCTTCATCTTCAACCCGCCGATTTACGTTTCAATGCGGACGGCACGCCGATATCCTACCGTTTTGACGACATTTATTTCTCCACCCAGGACGGCGCGGCGGAAAGCCGTTATGTGTTTCAGCAGGGCAATGCGTTGTGGGAACGCTGGCTGATCTGTCAGGATACGCATTTTGTGATTGCGGAAACGGGATTCGGAACCGGATTGAATTTCTTCGCCGTCACGCTTCTGTTTCGTCAGTTCCGTCAACAAAATCCGCAATCGCCGTTGTCACGATTGTACTTTATTTCCTTCGAAAAATACCCGGTTTCCGCCGAACAGTTATCGATAATCTATCGACCGCTTCCTGAATTTTCCGCGCTGGCGGAACAATTACAAAAATGCTGGCAAATCAACGGCCTGCCGATTGAAGGCTGTTATCGCTATCATTTTGGCGAAACGACGCTGGATCTCTGGTTCGGCGACATCAATACGCAATTACCGCAGCTGGGCGATTATATGCAAAACCGCATTGACGCTTGGTTTTTAGACGGCTTCGCGCCAAGCAAAAATCCCGATATGTGGAACGAAACGGTTTACCATCAAATGTACCGTTACACCAAGCCGCAAGGCACTTTCGCCACTTTCACCGCCGCCGGCGCGGTCAAAAAAGGGCTGGAAGCCGCAGGATTTAGCGTCGAAAAACGCCCGGGATTCGGCAAGAAACGAGAATGTCTGCACGGCAAAAAACTTGCGAAAAACGTACCGCACTTAACCGATCCTCAGGTTGATACGCCTTGGTATTTACCGCAACCCGCGAAATTTGACGGCATAGCGAATGTGGGCATCGTGGGCGGCGGCATCGCCTCGCTGTTCGCCGCGCTGTCGTTACTCGAACGCGGTGCCAACGTGACGCTTTATTGCGAAGACGACGAATTGGCTCTCAATGCCTCCGGCAACAAACAAGGCGCCTTCTATCCGCAGCTCAGCGACGATGACGAACGCAATATTCGTTTTTACGTCCACGCCTTCGCTTACGGCCTGCAACGGCTGCAATGGGCCATTGAACGAGGCATTTCCTTTGAATATCAATTCTGCGGCGTGGCCTTATGCGGCTATGACGACAAAAGTGCGGTCAAATTAGACAAAATTTCCGCTTATCGGTGGGATAAAAAACTGTATGTCGGCATGAATCGGGAAGAACTCAGCCAAACCGTCGGTTTACCGTTGCCCTGCGGCGGCGGATTTATCCCGAACGGTGCTTGGCTGGCGCCGCGGCAATTCGTTCAAAATGCCTTTGCCTTGTTGGAAACGATGGGCTTATCCGTGAAAACGGCGCAAAAAATCACCGCACTTTCGCCGATTCAAAAACACTGGACGCTGCAAAATGCGCAAGGTCAAACATTCCGGCATGACATCGTGGTATTGGCAAACGGCCACCGCTTACACCGCTTCGAACAAACTGCGCATTTACCGCTTTATCCCGTACGGGGGCAAGTCAGTCAAATTGCTACCGGCGAAAATTTAATCAAACTGAACAGCGTGATTTGTTATGACGGCTACATGACGCCGGCGGATCAGGCTAAAACCAGCCATTGCATCGGCGCCAGCCATGTACGGGACTGTGAAAACCGCGATTTCAGCATAACGGAACAGCAAGAAAATCAAATGAAAATTCAGCACAATCTCGCTATGGACTGGACGCGGGAAGTGGATACCTCGGACAATCGCGCGCGAATCGGCGTGCGTTGCGCGGTGCGGGATCGCATTCCGATGATGGGCAACGTGCCGGATTTCGAGCGCCAGGCGGAAGAATACCGCAATCTGTTCAATTTGCGCCGCCGCAAACAACCGATTCCCGCAGCGGCAAATTTCGAGAACCTGTATTTAGTCGGCGCGTTGGGATCGCGCGGATTAACCTCCGCGCCGATTTTAGGCGAATGCGTGGCATCGTTGATTTACGGCGAACCGCTGCCTTTAAGCGAAGATATTATTCACGCTCTCAGCCCGAATCGCAGCTGGATGCGCAAACTGTTAAAAGGCACGCCGGCGAAATAAAAAGTGCGGGAAAAAAATCCTTCGTTTTTTGCCCGCACTTTTACCGAATTTTGTCGGCACAGATAAATTATGCCGCAACCATCACCATCGCCGGACGAATGACTCGGTTGTTTAATAAATAACCTTTCTGCAAAACGGCGGTAATTTGATTGGTTTCAAATCCTTCCGCCGGCTGCATGGAAATAGCCTGATGCAATTCCGGGTTGAAGGTATCGCCCACTAAACCTACCGGTTCAATGCCGAAGCGCGCCACCGTGGCAAGCAACTCTTTCAGGGTTAATTCCACGCCGTCAAATAAGCCTTTCACACTTTCGTCTTCTTTGTTCGCCGGCGTTGCCAGGGCGCGTTCAAGATTATCGATAGTATTTAAAATGTCTTTGGCAAATTTTTCCAAGGCGAATTTGTGCGCTTTTTCCACGTCCTGTTCCGCACGACGACGCATGTTGTCCACTTCC
This sequence comes from Exercitatus varius, assembly GCF_029577735.1. NCBI lineage: Bacteria > Pseudomonadati > Pseudomonadota > Gammaproteobacteria > Pasteurellales > Pasteurellaceae > Exercitatus > Exercitatus varius. The sequence continues at coordinate 167,975 of NZ_JARQTO010000009.1, forward strand.
GCCCGGGCGCGTAATAAAGCGTCCTGCTCTTTTTTCGCGGCGTCCGCCAGTTGTTCTTCCAATTCCTGTACCCGCGCAATGGCTTCCTCTAACGGATCCGTAGCGTTTTGTTCGGTTTGCGCTTCCGTTTCGGTTAAATCTTCGGTATTCGGCGCGGCATTTTCTGTTACATTTTCAATCGGTTGTTCTTGTTTTTGCTCTTGTTCTGACATGTTTTACTCCATTCAATAGCGAAAAGTGCGGTCATTCTAACAAAGGATTTCGGGAATGTTAATCTTTGCGCGTTTGTCGTTTCGATGTAATATAAGGGCTAATCCCGATTATTCAAGAGAAATCTATGAAAACGCAAAAAAAGCCCGTCAATACATTGCACGCTTCCTTTAAAACCATCGGTTTGGTGGGACGCCCGCGTAATGACGTCACCCTGCAAATGCACCGCAATATTTTCCAATGGCTGCGCGAACGCGGATATGAAGTTTTGGTGGAAGACAGCGTGGGCGAAGCGTTAAAGTTATCGGCAAATCATATCGCCTCGCTGGAACAAATCGGTCGTCAGGCCCAGCTTGCCATTGTCATCGGCGGAGACGGCAATATGCTGGGGCGCGCCCGCGTGTTGTCCAAATACGATATTGTCATGATCGGCATCAACCGCGGTCATCTCGGGTTTCTGACCGATATTGACCCGAAAAACGCCTATTCTCAGCTGCAGGCTTGTCTGAACGGTGAATTTTTTGTGGAAGAACGTTTCCAGCTTGATGTCAATATCGTGCGTAACGGCGAAATCATTGCCGGCGGTAATGCGATTAACGAAGCGGTTATCCATCCGGCAAAAGTCGCGCATATGATTGATTTCCATGTGCACATTGACGATAAATTTGCTTTCTCACAACGTTCCGACGGTTTAATTATCGCCACGCCGACAGGTTCCACCGCTTATTCGCTTTCCGCCGGCGGGCCGATTTTAACCCCGCAACTAAATGCTATCGCGCTGGTTTCCATGTTCCCGCACACCTTGTCTTCCCGCCCGTTAGTTATCGACGGCAACAGTAAAATTTCCCTGAGTTTCGCCGAATACAATACACCGCAGCTGGAAGTTAACTGCGACAGCCAACTCGCTTTAAATTTTACCAGTGATGATATTGTGACCGTAAAAAAAGCGCCTCATCCTTTACGCCTGCTTCATCTGCAAAATTATAATTATTACAATGTGTTAAGCTCAAAATTAGGCTGGTTAAAAAAATTATTCTAAATTTACTGTAAAAAAACACTTTACTGTATATTTATTTAATATAAAATCACATCCATACAGTTAGAGGGGATTTTTACAGATGCTTACACAACTCACTATCAATAATTTTGCGATCGTTCGCCATTTAGACATTGAACTGGCAAAAGGCTTGTCCGTGATTACCGGCGAAACCGGCGCGGGGAAATCCATTGCTATCGACGCGTTGGGTTTATGTTTGGGTCAACGAGCGGACGCTTCCATGCTACGCAACGGGCAAGAACGGGCGGAAGTCTGTGCAACTTTTCGCATTGAGCCTCGTAGCCCTGCCGCGCTTTGGTTGAAAACGCAGGAATTGGAAGATCAGGATAATCCGACAAGCTGTATTTTGCGCCGTATTATCAGCAATGAAGGGCATTCAAAGGCTTTTATTAACGGCACGCCGGTTTCCGCCGCCGCATTGAAAGAATTAGCCCAATACCTGATCCAGATTAACAGTCAGCACGCCTCTCAATTACTCCTGAAAGCCGATCATCAACTGCAACTGCTGGACAATTTCTGCGCTCATCAGGATTTATTAGCACAAATGCGCAAAGATTATCAACACTGGAAAGCGTTACAGCATCAACTCGACGTCTTCAAACAAAAAGTTGCCGAAAACGAAGCAAAAAAACAACTATTGCAATATCAGGTAAACGAACTGGATGAGTTTAATCTGCAGGATAACGAATATTTGGAATTGGAAGAGGATCACAAACGCCTCTCAAACAGCGAAGAATTAACTTCTTTAACGCAATCGGTTTTACAAATACTCAGCGAAAATGAAACGGTCAGCGCAGACGGTTTGCTCTATCGCGCCCTTCAGCAGCTAGACGAATTAGTCGAACTGGACGGGCAATATAGCGGCGTACAAAGCATGTTGAACGAAGCCCTGATTCAGGTGCAGGAAGCAGTGAATGAGATGCAGACTCTGGCTTCCGCTATCGAACAGGATCCCCATTCGCTTGAAGAAATTGAGAACCGAATGAGCCAAGCCATTCATTTAGCCCGGAAACATCGCGTGCAGCCGGAAAATCTCGTAGAATTTCACCGCACTTTGAAGAGCGAATTAATGCAGTTGGTGGATTTTTCCGGAGGCGAAGACGAATTACTGGCGCAAGAAAAAGCGGCGTTTGATAAAATGCAGACAACCGCAGCGGCACTTCACCGCAGTCGCCAAACCGGTGCCGATAAATTAGCCCAAAGCGTTACAAAATCCATTAAGCAATTAGCTATGGAAAACGCACAATTTTTTATCGAACTTAAAACGGATTTCAACAAAGTGAATGCAAACGGTGCCGACAGCGTTATTTTTAATCTGCAAAGTAATCCGGGACAAAATGCTCAACCGCTGGCAAAAACCGCATCAGGCGGCGAATTATCGCGTATCGCTCTGACGTTACAGGTTTTAACCTCCGATAAGAGCGCAATTCCAACCTTAATTTTCGATGAAATTGATGTAGGTATCAGCGGCGCCACCGCCAGTGTGGTCGGCAAATTATTACGCCGTTTAGGACAAAAATGTCAGGTACTGTGTGTCACGCATCTCCCGCAAGTTGCCTGCCAGGGCAATCAACACTTTTCCGTTGAGAAACTCACCATTGACGGAAAAACGGAAACAAATATGACCGCACTTTCCCCGCAACAACGAGTAAAAGCGTTGGCAAAACTATTAGGCGGCACAAAGATAACCGATAACGCCTTAGCCAATGCTCAGGAATTATTAAATTTAGCCGGTTAACGCTTCGGGTTTATTATTTGGGAGGATGTTTTTTCATCCTCCTTTGCTAATTCGTTTTTCCGAATACTCAGAACAGTTCATAGACAATCAAGAATAGCTTTCAAAATGAATAACCTTAGTGATTTCACCATAAAATGAGTATAATCTTATCAATTTTGTAACAACTCTATGTTTAAGGACAGCAATGCCAATTAACTTTACCCAACTTTTTCGCGACAGTTGGAATTTTATGCGGAACCAACGTCAGTTCGTCATAAAATTCATGCTGATATTTCTGGTCGTTTCCGCCGGAATGAGCGCTCTTGCTTCGATACTGCAATCTTCGGTAACCAACCCGGCTCAGATGGATCAAACCCAATTGGCTCAATCCATGATTGAACAGTCACAGCAACCGTCCAAACAACTGTTTTTCTTACTGAATCAGGGCGTGACGCTTTTCATTTCCAGTTGGGCGCTAACGGTGATTCACTCAATCAGCCGGCAACGCGGTATGAATCTTATAGTCTCGGCCGCTTTCACGGCCCGTCGTTTTATTGGCGTTGCGTTGCTGAGCATCTTGAGCGTATTGCCGTTATTCATCGGATTATGGTTCGCATTCGGCGACATGAGCAACAACCAAGCACCGTCAATTCTGTCTTTAGTTTTGATGATTGCCGGTCTTATTCTGTTTATTCGTCTCTGTTTAGGGCCGGTGGAATATCTGATTCAACCGGTTTCCATGCAAAGTGCGGTCAAAAATATTTTAGTTTTTGGTACGAAACGGACGGGCACGCTGTTTTTCTATTGTTTAATCGTGAACTTTTTCCTGCCGCTTATCGGGTTGCAGCTCTCCGCGATGGCAATTAATATGCTGTTTAGTGTGATCGTACTGGCGGCTATTGCCTTAGTCAGCCTGTTTTCATTGATTTTCACTTATCGTTTTTATTCTATTTTCAGCAACCAGGCGACGTAATATGAAGCAATTACTCGAATTTATCCCGCTCGTCCTCTTTTTTGCGGTTTACAAATTATCCGGCATTCGCGATGCGGCGATAACCTTAGTTATCGCCACCGTCGTGCAGCTGATTATTCTTAAAATCAAATACGGTCAAATCGAAAAACAGCAAATCATTATGGGTATCGCCGTAGTCTTTTTCGGTTTATTAACGGCTTATTTCAATGAAGTCAAATACTTACAGTGGAAAGTAACCATTATATACGCGTTATTCGCCGCCATTCTATTAATCGGACAATTTGTATTCAAAATCCCGTTAATCCGGAAATTACTCGGCAAAGAAATCGAATTACCCGATCCCGCCTGGCAAAAACTCAATTTAGGCTGGGCCGGATTTTTTGTGCTTTGTATGCTGACTAACATTTATATCAGCCAATATTATTCGGAAGAAATCTGGGTTGATTTCAAATCATTCGGCATTATCGGCATGACCCTTATTGCAACACTGATTACAGGCGTATATATTTACCGTTACCTTCCAAAGGATAAGGACTAATCATGACAGAACACATTGTTTCCCGCCAACCCGAAGGTTCTCTGATTTTACGTACATTGGCGATGCCTTCCGATACCAATGCTAACGGCGATATTTTCGGCGGTTGGATTATGTCACAAATGGATATGGGCGGCGCGATTCTGGCAAAAGAAATCGCTAAAGGACGCGTGGTCACCGTTTGCGTCGATAAAATTACTTTTTTACGCCCGATTTCCGTGGGAGATGTGGTCTGTTGTTACGGTAAACTGGTTAAAGTCGGACGCACCTCCATGCAGGTCAAAGTAGAAGTCTGGATCAAACAGGTATACGCCGGCGTACGTGATCGCCATTGCGTAACCGAAGCCCTGTTCACCTATGTTGCAATAGACGAAAAAGGGAAACCGCGCGCCGTACCGCAAGAAAACAACCCGGAATTAGAGCAAGCGCTCGCATTAATGAATGCCTGATTTTTAATAATAAAGGAGAAATGAAATGGAATATTTTGTTATTTTTGCTCAAGACAGACCTAACACTTTGGAACAGCGTCTGGCGGTACGTCCGCAACATTTAGCGCGTCTGGAACAGTTGAAAGCCGAAGATCGCCTATTAACGGCGGGCCCGAATCCCAGCGCGGACGGCAACGGCATTACCGGTTCAACCGTGATCGCGAAATTTGCCACGTTAGAAGACGCGCAAGCCTGGGCGGCCCAAGATCCTTATGTGGGTGCGAAAGTTTACGGCGAAGTAATCGTCAAACCGTTTAAGCGCGTGTTCTAACACATCAAGTTGATTTGAATATCAAAGAGATAATGTCTTATTTTTTATGATCTAAATCATAAAAATTGCGGCTAATTTCCAGATTTTGTATTTCTCACTTGTTACAAGAATGTTACATGGGTAGAATCCACCTTCAGAAATACCCAATATTAGGGATAAAAATTTAAAAGGGAAAGAAAAATGATAACGCCTAATATTCTTGTGGTCGAAGACGAAACTATCACGCGAAATACCTTAAAAAGTATTTTCGAAGCCGAAGGTTACAACGTTTTCGAAGCAACCGACGGTGCTCAAATGCACCGTGTCTTAGCCGAACACAGCATTCATTTGGTGGTGATGGACATCAATCTGCCGGGTAAAAACGGACTTATGCTCGCCAGAGAATTACGTGAAAATGCCGATATCGCTTTGATTTTCTTAACCGGACGCGATAACGAAGTAGATAAAATCCTCGGGTTGGAAATCGGTGCCGACGACTATTTAACCAAGCCGTTTAATCCGCGCGAATTAACTATTCGGGCACGCAACTTACTGCAACGCACCATGAGCGAACATAAAAGTGCGGTGGAAAATATTGAAATTTTCCGTTTTAACGGCTGGACTTTGGATTCCAACCAACACGCTTTAATCACTCCGGAAGGCGAAATCATTAAATTACCGCGCAGTGAATTCCGCGCAATGCTGCATTTCTGCGAAAACCCGGGCAAAATTCAATCCCGGGAAGAATTATTGCGCAAAATGACGGGGCGGGAATTGAAAGATAACGATCGCACGGTGGATGTCACCATCCGCCGCATTCGCAAACATTTTGAAAATCACGGCAATACGCCTGAAATTATTGCCACTATCCACGGCGAAGGTTACCGCTTCTGCGGCGAATTGGAATAAACTGTCGCATAACAAAAGTGCGGGCAAAAAAACGAAAGAATTTTTGCCCGCACTTTTGCTTTCCGGCTAGAATTGTGTTCGTTCCGCTTATTCGGTACAATTCCGACAAAACAATTAATCAGCAAAATTATGACGAAGAAAAAAAACAAAGCGGTCTCCAACACCATTGCATTAAACAAACGCGCTCGCCACGACTATTTTATTGAAGAAGAAATTGAAGCGGGACTTTCACTGCAAGGCTGGGAAGTGAAATCTATGCGTGCGGGTAAAGCCAACATCAGCGACAGTTACGTCATTTTCAATAACGGAGAAGCGTTCCTGTTCGGCGCCACCATCCAACCCCTTTCCGTCGCCTCTACCCATGTGGTTTGCGATCCGACACGCACCCGTAAATTGCTGCTCAACGAGCGAGAATTGGCCTCCTTATTCGGCAAAGCCAACCGGGACGGTTACACGATTGTAGCGCTTTCACTCTACTGGAAAAACGCTTGGGCGAAACTCAAAATCGGGTTAGCCAAAGGGAAAAAACAACATGATAAACGCGAAGATATTAAAGATCGCGAGTGGAAAGTTCAAAAAGATCGTATCATGAAAAACGCCCATCGAGGTTAATTTTCTCACTTCCCAAAAATACAGTATGTTTTTCCGAATATACTGTATTTTTTTGTATTTATAGGTTGTATATATAGTGAAAACTGTATAGAATATCAATCATTGTATACAACCACAGGGAAATATTATGTCATTAGCCAAACCACTTACTGCCCGCCAGCAAGAAGTTTATAACTTTCTCAAACACTACATCGAAACGACCGGCATGCCGCCGACACGTGCCGAAATTTCCCGCGAATTAGGTTTTCGTTCCCCTAACGCGGCGGAAGAGCATTTGAAAGCTCTTGCTCGCAAAGGCGCCGTAGAAATTTTAGCCGGCACCTCACGGGGTATCCGTTTACTGCTTGACGCCGCCAATGACGAACCGGAAGGTTTACCGTTAATCGGTCAGGTGGCCGCCGGCGAACCGATTCTGGCGGAACAGCATATTGAAGGCACTTATCGCGTCGATCCCGATATGTTTAAACCGCAGGCGGATTTCCTGCTTAAAGTGAACGGACAATCTATGAAAAATATTGGCATTTTAGATGGCGATTTGCTTGCCGTACACAGTACAAAAGACGTACGCAACGGGCAAGTGATTGTGGCGCGCATTGAAGATGAAGTCACGGTAAAACGTTTGGAACGCAAAGGCGATATTATTTATCTCCATGCGGAAAATGAAGAATTTGCGCCGATTGTCGTCAATTTACGCGAACAGGAACGTTTTGAAATTGAAGGAATCGCCGTAGGTATTATTCGCAATAATGCATGGATGTAATTGTTCCGGAAATCCTTTGACGCGGCAAAACTCAATCAAAGTGCGGTGAAAAATCGCAACGTTTTTTTAATTAATCTTAACGATTGTTAGTTAAGGTAAGTGTCGTATTATTCGTTGGTTACACCGTGAACGGTAAATTTTAAACGCTATGGTTAAGTTTTCGCAGATATAAAGCGTTATCGGAACAATGGCGTGGCAAAAATGTCGTTAAGGAAAATGCATGACGGAGAAAGAATTAAAAATGATCAAATTTTTGACCGCACTTTGATCATTTTTCAATTTCCCGCATGTCTCTGATTTGGCTCGGAAGCTTGTTTTTATTGTTAATATCGCTTCAATCCGGCTGATAACCGACATCTTCCGATGTCGGATTTTCCGCTCCCTGTTTTGCAAGCTCATCACAAATTTCATTTTCGCGATGACCGGAATGCCCTTTAACCCAACGCCAATGAATGTCATGAGATTGGATAGCCGCGTCCAACGCCATCCATAAATCCTGATTTTTAACCGGCTTGCCTGTACTGGCTTTCCAATTATTTTTTTTCCAGTTGAAAATCCATTGGGTTATGCCGTTTTTCATGTACTGGCTGTCACTATGCAAGGTAATCCGGCAGGGTTCTTTCAATAAATTTAACGCCTCAATAACGGCGCGTAATTCCATGCGATTATTGGTAGTTAAAAAATAGCCTTTTGATAAGGTTTTTTCATGTTGTTTATAGCGCAGAAGCACGCCGATTCCGCCGGCTCCCGGATTGCCGAGACAAGAACCGTCAGTAAAAATTTCAATCTGTTTTCCCATAATCTGTTACAATCATCCCCTAAAAGTGCGGTTGATAATAGCGCAAATAAACAAAAATAGACAGCAAGAACCATGAAAGAAGAAAATGAAATTATTCGCCAAATTGTGCTCGATACCGAAACAACGGGTATGAATCAATTCGGCGCACATTATGAAGGACATTGCATTATCGAAATCGGTGCGGTGGAACTGATTAACCGCAAATATACCGGCCGTAAATTGCATTTATATGTCAAACCCGATCGCCCTATTGATCCCGAAGCAATTAAAGTTCACGGCATCACCGACGAAATGCTGGCCGATAAACCGGACTTCGCCGCCGTCGCGCAGGAATTCATTGATTTTATCAAAGATGCGGAATTGCTCATTCATAACGCTCCCTTCGACGTGGGCTTTATGGATTACGAATTCCGCAAACATCATATAGATGTCAAAACGGCGGATATTTGCACGATAACGGATACGCTCCAAATGGCGCGCCGGCAATATCCGGGGAAACGCAATAATTTAGACGCATTGTGCGATCGTCTGCATATCGACAACAGCAAACGAACCTTGCACGGAGCATTGCTGGATGCGGAGATTTTAGGCGACGTATATTTAGCCATGACCGGCGGACAAGTCAGCCTGTTTGCCGAACAAGAAACCGAAACGCCGGTTCCGCAAGCGGAAGAAATCAAAGAAGAATTGACTCCCGTTAAAATTTCCTCAGAAGGGTTAATCGCTTTACCGTTAACCGAAGAGGAATCTGCGGCTCATGCAGAATATCTTTCGTTAATTAACAAAAAGAGCAAAGATAACTGTATTTGGATCAAAAGATTGTCTCCGAACGCTAATAAAACCGTGCATTAATTAAGCAAGCGGATCCAAACCGGAGAAAAAACAGTTGACGAAAACGCTTATGACAAGTATCATTCGCAACACTTAGCGGAGTGGTAGTTCAGCTGGTTAGAATACCTGCCTGTCACGCAGGGGGTCGCGGGTTCGAGTCCCGTCCATTCCGCCAACTTTTTCAATTTGATTCCTTATAAATTAGCTGCGGAGTGGTAGTTCAGCTGGTTAGAATACCTGCCTGTCACGCAGGGGGTCGCGGGTTCGAGTCCCGTCCATTCCGCCAACATTCAAAAAGCACAGTTTAGACTGTGCTTTTTACTTTTACAAAATATAAAAATCCCCTGAGATCTGATATACTTCCACGAATTTTATTCCGAATTAAGAGATATTTTTTATGACAACTCCCGTTGTGGCGCTCGTCGGTCGCCCTAATGTAGGTAAATCTACTCTATTCAACCGCTTAACCCGCACGCGTGATGCATTAGTGGCGGACTTTCCCGGTTTAACCCGAGATCGTAAATACGGCCAGGCTAATATTGCGGGCTATGATTTCATCGTCATTGATACCGGCGGAATTGACGGTTCCGAGGAAGGTGTCGAAGAAAAAATGGCGGAACAATCGCTGCTCGCCGTTGAAGAAGCGGATGTGGTGCTGTTTCTGGTGGACGCGCGCGCAGGCTTAACGCCCGCCGACATCGGCATTGCCAACTATCTTCGTCAGCGTCAGAACAAAATCACGATTGTGGTCGCCAACAAAACCGATGGTATTGACGCTGATTCTCATTGCGCGGAATTCTATCAGCTGGGATTGGGTGACATCGCCCAAATTGCCGCCGCCCAAGGGCGTGGCGTCGCACAACTGATGGAAACCGTGCTGGCTCCGCTTGCTGAAAAAATGGGGGAAAGTGCGGTCGAAAATAGCGAAGATTTTGAAGAACAGGACGAATGGGAACAATCCTTCGATTTTTCCGACGAAAACGATACCGCATTATTAGACGAAGCGTTGGAAGAAGAAAATACGGGGCCGGATCATAAAAACATTAAAATCGCGATTGTCGGGCGTCCGAACGTAGGAAAATCCACCCTCACCAACCGCATTTTAGGTGAAGAGCGCGTAGTGGTTTACGACTTACCCGGCACAACGCGCGACAGTATTTATATTCCGATGGAACGTGACGGTCAGCATTACACAATTATCGATACCGCCGGGGTACGCAAACGCGGCAAAGTTCATTTAACCGTCGAAAAATTCTCCGTCATTAAAACCTTACAAGCCATTCAGGATGCCAATGTCGTGTTATTGACGATTGATGCCCGCGAAGGTATTTCCGATCAGGATTTATCGTTACTCGGCTTTATTCTGAATGCCGGTCGTTCCTTGGTCATCGTGGTAAATAAATGGGACGGATTGGATCAGGATGTTAAAGATCGTGTGAAATCCGAACTCGATCGCCGCCTGGATTTTATCGATTTTGCCCGCGTACATTTTATTTCCGCCTTGCACGGCAGCGGAGTCGGCAATCTGTTTGAATCCGTGCGAGAAGCTTACGCCTGCGCAACGCAAAAAATGACCACATCATTGCTGACGCGAATTCTGCAAATGGCAACGGACGAACACCAGCCGCCGATGGTCGGCGGTCGCCGTATTAAGCTGAAATATGCGCATCCGGGCGGTTATAACCCGCCGATTATCGTTGTACACGGTAATCAAATGGACAAACTGCCGGACAGTTATAAACGTTATCTGTCAAACTATTATCGGCGCAGCCTGAAAATCGTCGGCTCACCGATTCGCATTCAGTTCCAGGAAGGCAACAACCCGTTTGCCGGCAAACGCAACAAATTAACACCGAATCAGTTGCGCAAACGCAAACGCCTAATGAAATTTATTAAGAAATCAAAACGTTAACAAAAAGTGCGGTCAAATTTGACCGCACTTTTCATTATCCTCCACTGAAACTTAATTATTCGGATGGCACATTGCGATATTTCAAATGAAGGACAACAAATAACGCAATGCCCAGCACACCAATCAGCGCGCCCGCAAAACCGATACCGCCTAAACCCCAATGCCGCATAACCTGATTACCGATTAAAGCGCCGCCACCGATGCCCACATTATAAATCCCCGAATAAATCGCCGTGGCCACATCCGTCGCGTCCGGAGCCTGCTGCAACACGCGCATTTGTAACCCGATCGACAGGCCTGAAATTCCGATTCCCCACACAAAAATTAAGATCAGCATTAACGCGGTATAACCGCTTAGCAAATACACCGAACAAAGCGATAAAATCAGCAAGCCCATGGCACTCATCACGAATTTGATCGGGGAAAAACGATAAATACGTCCGAATAAGAAACTAGCCACAAAGCCCGCCAGCCCGAAAATAAGCAACACAAGCGTCGCGCTGCCTTCCGTCATACCGCCGATTTCTTTCACGAAGGGTTCGATATAGCTGTATGCCGTAAAATGGGCGGAAATAATCAGCACGGTCACCGCGTAGCTTCCCATCAGCAAAGGACGCTTCACCAAACTCGGTAAACTGGCGAAAGATCCTGCGTTTTTGCTGGGCAAATGCGGTAAGAGTTTTGCCAGAACGAGCATTACCACAAAAGCCGACAAGGCGATCAAGGCAAATGTGGTACGCCACCCCAGCCATTGTCCGATTATTCGTCCTAAAGGCAAACCCAGCACCATCGCCATGGAAGAACCCATCGCGATCATACCCAATGCCTGCGTTTGCTTTCCTTTTGGGGCAATTCGCATGGCAAGAGCGGCGGTAATCGACCAAAACACCGCATGCGCCAAGGCAATTAATATGCGGGAAAGTAAAAGAATGCCGTAATTCCAGGCGATGACCGACAAAATATGTCCGCTAACAAACAACAGAAACAATTTTAATAACAGGCTTCGACGTTCCGATTTTGCCGTAATTAACATTAACGGCAAGGACATCAGCGACACAATCCAGGCATAAACCGTGATCATCAGCCCGGTTTGCGAAACGGGCATCGCAAAACTCTGCGCAATATCGGAGAGCAAGGCGACGGGAACAAATTCGGTCGTATTAAAAATAAAGGCGGCAAACGCTATGGCTACAATACGAAAATTAGCAAAGCGCTCGAATTTTGCAGTGTTAAACATTATCTAAACTTCTCACGCAGAAAATCTTTTAACTGATTACGGAAATCGCGATTAAATTTCACTTTATATTGAGGAGATTTGCAATCGCCGAAAAAATGCACCGGTAGGGTTAGGGCGCGGTAACGTTCGTCATTGGAGGAAATATAGGTCATAAAATCACAATAACCCGTGATTAAATCCACATATCCCTGACTTTTTGCCGTAAAGTCGCGATGCAGCATTTGCGTACGGTCAACGCGAATGCCTTCGGGTTCCCAGCGAAATTGGGTTTCAAGTACATCAAAAGAGGTTTCGATATGCTTATTATTCAGCTCGCTTTCATCATAGTTAAGCGGCACATACTGACCAATCAGCGCCAGCAATCCCACGCCTTTTAATTTACCTTCCGTCACGCGTCCCGTAATCATACCGTGGCGAGGCAAAGCGTCTTGCGAAAATAAATCCGCTTCAACGGAAACGTCCCCTGAAATCAAATCCGGAATATTAAACGCTTTCAACCAATCCGCCAGCACCAAATGCTGAGCGGAAATCATTAAATGATAAGGTTCCGGCCGTGTCGATTGAGAGTGGGATTCAAGATTAGCGGACAACCGCCCTTTATCGGATATAAAAGGAAACTGAACGACCGCATTAAGCCGGGGCTCGGTTTGAATGCGAGCATTCACCTCATTAAGGGCAATGTGATTAAACTCCGCGCCGGCCAAATTGACAATATAGCCTTCTTGCGGCAAGCGCAAAATTTCACCGTTCTTCCAGTTTAAAAGAATTTGTTCGGCATTAAATAAACGGCGTTTTTTCAGCTGAATTGTCGCCTTTACATTATTCAGGCGAAGACCCGATGAAATCGGTCTTAACGCCCCTTCAAAGGTTAATTTGTCCTCTTGTTCATTTAAAGCCGCAACATTAATGAACAATTCGGGCATTTTTTCCGGGAAGTCGGAACCTTGGCGATATTGCGCCGACAACGCGGGCAATGAGGCTAACTTTAAGTTTTCCGGCGTGATCACGGCGTTAATTTGCTGAAAATAAAAATTCTCCTTCAAATTTGACCGCACTTTTCCGTTTTCCAGTTGCAAATCGGCGATTGCCGATTGCCCGAATAACCATCCCCACCAACTGAAATTTAAGCGAACCCGTTCCGCGGAGAAAGACATATCTTCCGTTAAATAAGTGACGCCGGCTAAATCAATAGCGGGCGAAGGCAACCAATTTACCCGAGACTGCGCCACTTGAATGCGGTTATCCTGCAAAAGTGCGGTCAGTTTTTGCTCGATTTTGCCTTTTTGCACATAAACAAAAGCCAAAAAGGCAAAGACAATCACAAGAAAGCCTATGCCTAATTTTTTCATCATTATTTGTCCTGATTAATACGGCTTGCCACCGCGCTTTGCTGATTTTTATATTTTGCGTCCTGGCGGCTGTTGTAAGGCCGCGCCGCCGGTCCGCTTAATACTTCAAAACTCAGGGCGCCGATGATCATGTTAGGACGCAACGCCAGCGGCAATTTACCGGAATTATAGAATTCCAATACGATTTTACCTTCCCAGCCCGGATCAATACGATGGGCCGTGACATGCACCATTAACCCTAAACGCGCCAGCGAAGAACGCCCGTCCAGCCAACCGATAATATTATCGGGCAGTTTAACGCTTTCCAGCGTCGTCGCTAGTGCCAACACGCCGGGATGCAGAAAAAATGCCTCATCGTCGGCAATGATGATTTCGTCGCTCATCACCCGTTCAAGTTGTTCCGCCACCGCTTCTTTCGGTCCGCTCACATCGATGTAAGCGGCGGAATGGTCGCGAAAAACACGAAAGGAATTTCCCAAACGCAAATCGATGGTCGCACCGTTGATTTTGCTGTTATCCGGACGCGGGAAAATGCCGATAACGCCTTCGTCCAAGTGTTTTTCAATATCGGTGTCACAAAGTCTCATCTTATCTTCCTAATAATTTCAAAATCTGCGCTTTTAACAATTCAATGGCCACGCGGTTTTTGCCGCCGCGCGGAATAATGACGTCCGCATATTGTTTGGACGGTTCGATAAACTGCAAAAACATCGGTCTGACCGTCGTGCGGTATTGCTGAATAACGGATTCCATAGAACGTCCGCGTTGCACCATATCCCGCTGCAAACGGCGAATAAAACAAATATCCAGCGGCGTATCGACAAATACCGACATGGACAATTCATTGCGCACGCGTTCGTCGGTAAGCAGCAAAATGCCTTCTAAAATAATAATTTTGCGCGGTTCAAAATGGGTTATTTCTTTCGAACGGTTGTGTTCGGCATAATTATAAACGGGAATATCCACCGCTTTTCCCGCTTTCAGGGCGCGTAAATGTTCGATGAGCAAATCGCGGTCCATCGAATTCGGGTGGTCATAATTGGTTTTCGTTCGGGTTTCAAAATCCAGGTGACTTTGATCTTTGTAATAGCTGTCTTCCGCGATAATGCCGATCTCGCCGCAATTTAATTCCCGTAATAATTCATCGTGAACGGTGGAAGCGATTAAACTTTTTCCAGACGCGGACGCGCCCGCGATGCCGATAATAATGCAAGATGTCTCTGCCATAAATGCTGACCTGAATGGGTAAAATTGAAGAAATTATACGGGAAAATTGTGGTTTTTGATAGCAATAGACCAAAAGTGCGGTCAAAATTTCCGGAATTTTGACCGCACTTGGATTATTGGTATTCTTCCAGCCATTTCAATAAAACGGCTTCGAGAATTTTTTCATTACTGGCATCGGGATTATCGTCAAATCCGTCCAATTCGCAAATCCACCGATGCATATCGGTGAAACGAACGGTTTGGGGATCTAAATCCGGATTGCGATCATACAAAGCTTCGGCAATTTCCTGCGCGTCCGTCCATTTCATTAATGCGCCGCCTCATTGACTTGGTTAATATTGTATTTAGGGATTTCCACCACCAAATCTTCATCGCCGATCACGCATTGACAGGATAAACGACTTTCCATTTCCAGACCCCAGGCTTTATCCAGCATATCCTCTTCCTGATCGCTGGTTTCGTTTAAGCTGTCGTAACCTTCGCGGATCACCACATGACAAGTGGTACAAGCACAGGAACCGTCGCAGGCGTGGTGAATTTCCACCCCGGCATTATGAGCGACTTCAAGCAAATTCTCGCCCGCAGCGGCATCAACGACCATGCCTTCGGGACAAATCTCTTCATTCGGAAGAAAAACAATTTTTGGCATAATACTTTCCTATAACGTTATAAACTGTCTACAGACTGGCCGGACAATGCGCGTCGGATAGATTTATCCATGCGACGGGCGGCAAATTCCTGAGTTGCCGCATCCAGCGCTTTAATTCCCTGCTTAATCGCCTGCGTATCCGTGCCTTGTTGTAAATTATCCAAAAAAACTAACGCATTTTTGACCGCACTTAATTCGTCGTCATTCAATAAATCCTGATCGTCCTGCAAAGCGGATAACACGGCTTCAATCACGCGGCGGGCTTCAACCCGCTGCTCCGCCAGCATACGGGCGTCGATATCTTCTTTAGCATTTTCCATTGAAGCTTTCAGCATTCGGGTGATTTCATCGTCAGTCAGACCATAAGAAGGTTTCACCTGAATGCTGGATTGTACGCCAGTGGATTTTTCCATCGCCGTCACGCTCAGCAAACCGTCCGCGTCCACCTGATAAGTCACGCGGATATGAGCTGCGCCCGCCGCCATCGGCGGAATGCCGCGCAATGTGAAACGAGCCAGAGAGCGGCAATCGCTCACCAATTCACGTTCGCCCTGCACTACATGCACCGACATGGCGGTTTGGCCGTCTTTAAACGTGGTAAATTCCTGCGCCCGCGCCACCGGAATGGTGGTATTACGCGGAATAATTTTTTCCACCAAACCGCCCATGGTTTCAATACCGAGAGACAGCGGAATCACATCCAGCAGTAACATTTCGTTATCGGGTTTGTTACCCGCCAGAATATCCGCCTGAATTGCCGCACCCAACGCCACAACTTTATCGGGGTCAATGGACGTCAACGGCTGACGTTGGAAAAACGCGCCCACTTGTTCGCGTACAAAGGGAACGCGGGTAGAACCGCCCACCATTACCACTTCCCGCACGTCGGACTGGCTGATTCCCGCATCTTTCAACGCTCGGCGGCAAGCCATTAGCGAACGTTTCACTAAATTCGAAATAAGTGCGTTGAACTCGTCGCGTCGCATTTCACCCTGCCAGCCCCGGTATGAAAGGTTGACCTGCGGGTTGTCCGTTAAAGCGATTTTAGTTTGCGTCGCCAATTCAATCAGCAGCCGTTTTTGTTGATCGTCCTGCGGTTGAATGCCGGATTTTTCACTGATCCAATCCGCGATCAAATGATCGAAATCATCACCGCCCAATGCGGTGTCCCCGCCGGTCGCCAGCACTTCAAACACGCCCCGGGATAAACGCAGAATCGAAATATCGAAGGTGCCGCCGCCTAAATCATAAACGGCGATGACGCCTTCCTGTCCGCTGTCCAGACCATAGGCGATAGCCGCCGCAGTCGGTTCGTTTAACAGACGCAACACATTCAGTCCCGCTAATTTTGCGGCGTCTTTCGTACTTTGGCGTTGCGCGTCATCAAAATACGCCGGCACCGTAATCACGGCGCCCTGTAATTCGCCGCCCAAACGTTGTTGCGCAAGTGCGGTCAATTTTTTTAAAATTTCTCCGGAAACTTCAACCGGGCTGACGTTACCTTGCACCGTGTTCATTAACGGCAATCCGTTTTCGCTTTGCACAAACCGATACGGTAAATTTGGGTAACGCGCTTGCACATCGCTCAGGCTGCGCCCAATCAAGCGTTTTACCGAAATAATCGTATTTTGCGGATCCCGGCTCGCCAATTCACCGGCTTCATAGCCGACGGTCACCTCGTTGCCGTAATGCACGATAGAAGGCGTTAACGGACGCTCCCGTTCATCGGATAAAATTTCCGCCCGACCGTTGCGCACCGTCGCCACCAGACTGTTTGTCGTGCCGAGATCAATGCCGATTGCTAATTTATGCTGATGCGGAGCCGCACTTTGTCCCGGCTCGGCAATCTGAAGTAATGCCATAATGATTTAAAATCCTGAAATCTGTTCTTCTACCCGCTCAATCTCAGTGTTGAGCTTTTTCATAAAACGTAAACGATCGTTAATTTGTTCGGCTTGTTGCCAATTTTGCTCGCTAAGTGCGGTAGAAATTTCCGTTAAATTTTCTCGCTGCACCGATTCAATATTGAGCACGAAATCCGTCAACGCATCCCAGTCCTGCGCTTGTTCAATCTCTTCCAACCGTTCGCGCCATTCCAGCTGCTGCATCAAAAATTCCATATCCTGATTGCTTTTTTGTTCGATGTCCCGCACGTCCGCCGAATTCAAACGGATAATACAGTCTGCGCGACTGACGGGATCTTTCAGAATCTGCAGCGCATCGTTGATTTCCGCCGATTTTTGCATGGCTAAGCGCTGTTCTTGCGGCGAGCTGTGAGCAAAATTATCCGGATGGAGCGATTTCTGCAACGCCAGATAACGGCTGGTCAGCAGATCGTTATCAAGATGAAAATCAACAGGAAGATCAAAGAGTTCGAATGGATTGGCCATAATAATCCGTTTACAAAATGTTACACGCTGAAACTTTCACCGCAGCCGCATTGATCTTTAATGTTCGGATTGGTGAATTTGAAACCTTCATTTAAGCCTTCTTTGACAAAATCCAATTGTGTGCCGTCAAGATAAACCAAGCTTTTTTTGTCGACGATGATTTTAATGTCATCTTGTTCGAAGACCTGATCGTCGTCGCTTAATTTATCAACGAATTCAAGCACATAAGCCAATCCGGAACAACCCGATGTTTTAACACCCAGACGTAAACCGATGCCGCTGCCGCGATTTTTTAAAAACGTACGAACCCGGTTTAACGCCGTTTCACTTAATGTTATTGCCATTTTCTGCCTCACAAAGATTGAAAGTGCGGTCAGTTTTTCGTCGATTTTTTTGACCGCACTTTAAAATTATTCGCCTTTTTTCGCTTTGTAATCCGCAATCGCCGCTTTAATCGCATCTTCCGCCAGAATTGAGCAATGCACTTTTACCGGCGGCAATTCAAGTTCTTCGGCGATTTGGCTGTTTTTGATTGCGCCCGCTTCATCCAAAGATTTGCCTTTCACCCATTCGGTAATCAGCGAACTGGAAGCGATGGCGGAACCGCAACCGTAGGTTTTGAATTTCGCATCTTCGATAATGCCGCGATCATTTACTTTAATCTGCAACTGCATAACGTCGCCGCAAGCCGGCGCGCCGACCATGCCGGTGCCGACATCCGACGCTTTCTTATCAAACGAACCGACATTGCGCGGATTTTCATAATGATCGATAACTTTTTCACTATATGCCATTTTCTTCTGTTCCTAATTTTCAATAACAATAAACGTTGTCGCTAACCCTGATTTTAGTGGGCGGACCATTCGATTTTGGACATGTCGACGCCTTCTTTGAACATATCCCATAAAGGCGATAATTCTCGCAATTTTTTGACCGCACTTTTCACCAATTCGATGGTGTAATCAATTTCTTCTTCCGTGGTGTAACGGCCGACGGTGAAGCGGATTGAACTGTGCGCCAGTTCATCGTTTAAACCCAAAGCGCGCAACACGTATGAAGGTTCAAGACTGGCCGAAGTACAGGCGGAACCGGAGGACACGGCGATATCGCGCAATGCCATCATTAAGCTTTCGCCTTCCACATAATTGAAGCTGATGTTCAAATTGCTATCCACGCGATGTTCCATCGAACCGTTCACGTACGTTTCTTCAATGTCTTTCAAACCGTTGTACAAACGGTCGCGTAACGCTTTTAAGCGCGGCATTTCCGTCGCCATTTCTTCTTTGCAAATGCGGTATGCTTCGCCCATGCCTACAATTTGGTGAACAGGCAATGTGCCCGAACGCATGCCGCGTTCGTGACCGCCGCCATGAATAATGGCTTCCAAACGAATACGCGGTTTACGTCGAACATATAATGCGCCGATGCCTTTCGGTCCGTATAATTTGTGTCCGGACATGGAAAGCAAATCCACCGGCAATTCTGCCAAATTAATGGCGATTTTGCCCACGCTTTGGGTGGCGTCTACGTGGAAAATGATTTTGTGTTCGCGACAAATTTCGCCAATCGCCCGAATATCCTGAATCACGCCGATTTCGTTATTGACGTGCATAATTGACGCTAAAATAGTATCCGGACGAATCGCCGCTTTAAATTCTTCAAGATCAATTAAACCGTCGGATTTCGGCGATAAATACGTTACTTCAAAACCTTCGCGTTCAAGCTGACGACAAGTATCCAACACCGCTTTGTGCTCGGTTTTGCAGGTGATAATGTGTTTACCTTTGGTTTGATAAAAATGCGCCGCGCCTTTGATCGCCAAGTTATCCGATTCCGTCGCGCCGGAAGTGAAAACGATTTCCCGGCTGTCCGCACCGATTAAATCCGCGATCTGGTTGCGGGCGATATCCACCGCTTCCTCTGCCTGCCAGCCGAATTTATGGGAACGGGACGCCGGATTCCCGAAGGTTCCGTCAATTGTCAGATAATCCATCATTTTTTTTGCAACGCGTTCATCCACAGGGCAAGTTGCCGCATAATCTAAATAGATTGGTAATTTCATTTTATTTCTCTTAACTGTTTACAACTAATAAATTATCAAAATCCACATGGGCTTCACGGTGTTTTTGTTTGCCGTGATGTTTCTTAACCAATTCCGCCAGAGTAATTTTATCTAAAAAATCTTCGATCCGATGACTCAATTCCGCCCACAGCGAATGCGTTAAACATTCCGTTCCGTTCTGGCAGTTGCCTTTGCCCAGACATTTGGTAACGGTAATGTTTTCATTTACCGCGGCAATAATCATGCCGATAGAAATTTTATCCATGGAATGCCCGAGCTGATAACCGCCACCCGGCCCGCGCACGCTTTTCACTAATCCGTGACGACGCAATTTGGCAAAAAGCTGTTCCAAGTAGGATAACGAAATATGTTGTCGTTCCGAAATATCGGACAGGGTTACGGGTCCGTCCGTGCCGAACAAGGCGATATCCAAAATTGCGGTGACGGCGTATCGACCTTTTGAAGTTAATTTCATGTCACTTTCCTTTTAAATTGAGTAAGGTTAGTTTACACATAACCAACCAAATTAATCAACTATTATTCTTTATAAAAAATTAAACGTTTTTCTACCGCACTTAGCATGCCGCGCAGAATATTAAGTTCGTTTTTTTCCACGTCCGCGCGCTGATATAAGCGCCGCAATTTCTGCATAACCGCTTGATTTTGAATAAAATCCAACTGCGTATACAAGCGTTCGACATGTTGATAAAAATATTCCAGCTCCTGCGCGGTCGCTAACGGATTCGGCGTTTGATTCATCTTTTCTATCGCAGAAAAAGGCGCTTTTTGCATCTTTAAATAAGCCATTCGCAACTCGTAACAAACCAACTGCACCGCCATTGCCAAATTTAAAGAGGAATAATCCGGATTGGCGGGAATGGTCAGATGATAGCGACATTTCAGCAGCTCATCATTAGTTAACCCGACACGTTCACGTCCAAAAACGATAGCAATTCGACCGCACTTTGCCGCCGTTTCTATCGCCTTTTCACCGCATTCGCGCGGCTCAATCAGCGAACTCGGTAAATGCCGCAATCTCGCGCTGGTGCCAATTACCAACGAACAATCCGCCACCGCTTCATCAAAAGCGGAAACCACCGCCGCATTTTTTACCACGTCCTCGGCTCCCGCCGATAATGCGATCGCTTGTTCATCAATCGAACATTTTGGGGAAACCAAACAAAGGTTCATTAATCCCATAGTTTTCATCGCTCTGGCGGCAGAACCGATATTGCCGGAATGAGAAGTCTCCACCAACACAATGCGAATATTATTTAACATATTATTTACATTCAAAGTAAAAATTGTGGTTATTCTACCATAATAACCTTGAAAGTTAGTCAGTTTTTTTCATTTTTTTCGGTAGAATTCAAAACAAAAAGTCTCTATAATGTTTCACCGTTTATATGAGCGGATTTCCCGTCCGCAATCGTTCTTTTCACAATCTATCCGATGGACAATTTATGAACCCAATGTTAAATATCGCTATTCGTGCGGCGCGAAAAGCGGGCAATGTAATTGCTAAAAGTTACGAACGCCGTGATGATATTCAAACCAGCGCTAAAGGCCCTAACGATTATGTCACCAATGTGGATAAAGCGGCGGAAGCCGTGATTATTGAAACGATTCGCGCTTCTTATCCTGACCATACCGTCGTAACGGAAGAAAGCGGCGCGTTAGAAGGTAAAAACACCGATATTCAATGGGTGATTGATCCGTTAGACGGCACCACCAACTTTATTAAAGGTTTTCCCCATTTTTCCGTTTCTATCGCCATTCGTGTGAAAGGCCGCACAGAAGTGGGCGTGGTATACGATCCGATTAAAAACGAACTGTTCACTGCGGTACGCGGCGAAGGCGCCAAATTCAACGAACTTCGCTTACGCGTGCCGGAACGTCGCGATTTACAAGGCGCGGTATTAACCACCGGATTTCCGTTCAAACAACCGAAATTTATGCCGATTCAGTTTGCTATGATGAGTGCGTTATCCGCCGAAGCGGCCGATTTCCGCCGTACGGGTTCCGCTGCGTTAGATTTGTGTTATGTCGCCGCCGGTCGGGTAGACGGTTTCTTTGAAATGGGCTTAAAAGCCTGGGATATCGCCGCCGGTGAACTTATCGCTCGCGAAGCCGGCGCTTTGGCTTGCGACTTCAATGCCGGCCATCAATTCTTAAAAGAAGGTCACATCGTAGTAGCTTCGCCGCGTGTTGTAAAAGCGATTTTAAGTCTGATTCAACCTTGCTTAGGCAATGAATTCAACGCATAAAAAACGAGGAGCCTTTCGGCTCCTTGATTATTTTCATCGTTATTCCGCTTCCGCAAGCCAGTTCTGTAAATATTGCAAACTTCGATTTTCCGCCGTATCCAGTTCTGCCATTCGTGCAGATAATTTGGCTTCCCAATCCGCCGCTTCACCATGCTGAATATGGTCCGCCAGCAGCTGTACTTTATGCAATCCCAAACTGCCCGCCGCGCCTTTTAATTTATGCGCCGCCTGGCAAAGTCGTTCTTTCATTTGCGCATCCGGTTGCGCGCAAAACTGTTGATAGACGGAACGAATATCCAACTCTGCGTGCCGCGCCTGCCGGTAATGGGCGAGATTTTGCCGATACGCCGCCCGACCAATCACGGACGTTAATTCGTTGATATGGGAAAAATCGATATCCTCCGCATAAGCCGGATCAAAATCTTGCTCAAATTTGACCGCACTTTTTACTTGATCCAGGCTCGATTTTTCCGCCGCAATCGTCGAATCATCAAAATATTGCGCCAGGCATTCCGTTAATGCCGTCACGGAAAGCGGTTTGCGCAATACGTCGTCCATGCCTTTCACCTGAAATACGGATTTATCCTGCATGACATTGGCGGTGAGCGCCACCAACGGCGGCAAATAATCATAAACGCCGTCTTCATAATTGCGCCGCAGAAAATGCGCCACTTCAAAACCGGACATGTCCGGCAGCTGAATATCCAGCAACACCAAATCGTAATCATGTTGCTCGAATTTATCGATGGCTTCTTTGCCGCTCATCGCTACGTCCACATGATGGCCTAATTTTTCCAGCAAGGATTTCGTCACCAAAATATTGAGCTCAATATCTTCCACCAACAAAACGTTCAGGTTGGAAATAACGGGCGTTGCGAAAGTTGCATGAGATTCCGCCAGCGGCTCCGCTTCAATGGTCAGCACGAAAGTCGAGCCTTTGCCCAACTCACTGGAAACCGTTAAATTGCCGTTCATCAGATTGGCGATATTTTTCGAAATGGATAAACCGATGCCGCTGCCCGCCGCTTTATGTTTGTTTTCGACCTGATAATACAGACCGAAAATTTTGGTCAGTTCATCACGGGGAATTCCCTGTCCCGTATCGCTGACGGAAAACTGAAAACCGTTCGCTGAAAGACGTTGAATATTCAACGTCACTTTCCCTTTTTCAGTGAATTTCACGGCATTGCTGATCAGATTCCATAAAATCTGATTCAGACGAGTCGCGTCGATCAACAGAAAGTGCGGTAAATCCGGCGAGGTTTTTAATTCGAAGGTAAGATTTTTCTGTCCCGCTAAAAATTGTGCAATATGATTAATATCGTTGATAAAACTGAAAAAATCCGTTTCTTTTTTATACAATTCCAATTTGCGCGAATCGATTTTTTCAAGATCGATAACGTCGTTAAAAATGTTGCCTAAAGAGACCGCACTGACATTAATGGTATTCAGATAATTTTTCTGTTCGTCGGTTAACGGCGTATCCAGCAAAATTCGGGTTAATCCTACAATGCCGTTTAAGGGTGTGCGCAGTTCATGGCTGATGGTCGCCATCAGATCCGTTTTATCGCGAATCAGCTGCGCCAAATCTTGCCGGGACAATTCCAACTTTTCCACCAAGACCGTGAAGAAATAAATCACAAACGGCGCTGAAATCAAACCGAAAATAATAGAATAGCCCAAACTTTCCCAATGAATTTTGCCAATCACGATAAAGCTCAGAATAATATGCGTAAGCAAGGCAAAAGCCGCCAGAATCAAAAATCCCAGCACGGAAAATTTTACGCGACCGAGTTTGATTACCCAGTCAATATAACGCTGTGTAAAGTGTCTGACATTTTTCATAAAATCATTTTCACGAAGCCGTTTCGATAAATAAAGTTGAACTATTCTAACAAAATTTTATCTACAATTAGTAAGGACTTTATCGCCTATACCTTAAATCACTTCATAACAACGTTAAAACCAGGATGATAATAAACATGTCGGATTCTTCGCGTAAAGCCAGAAACCCTCTAATTTTAGCCGTATTGATAGGACTTGGATTTCATTCGTTCCCCGTGCAAGCCGTTGATGATGACAGCGCAATTTTACAGCTTCACCAGGCTTTTCAGCCTACGGAATCGACACTCAATAAAGAAACGGGACTGGCGCTAGACATTGCCCGCCATTTTTATCCCGCCGAAGTGATTAAAGCGTTTATTGACACAATTCATAATGCGGGCGGAACATTCCTGCATCTGCATTTTTCCGATCATGAAAATTATGCCTTGGAAAGCGCCGTGTTAAATCAACGCGCCGAAAACGCCACGCAGGATCAATACGGCGTCTATATTAACCCGAAAACCCATAAACCGTTTTTAAGTTACGCCCAACTGAAAGACATCACGGATTACGCCAAAAGTAAAAATGTTGAATTGATTCCCGAATTAGACAGTCCTAACCACATGACGGCGATTTTTGATTTGCTGGAAAAAGAACACGGAAAACCTTATGTGCAAAAGATCCGTTCCAAGTGGACCGAAGAAGAAATCGACATCACCAATCCTGACAGCATTGCCTTTGTCAAATCGCTGATAACGGAAGTGGTTGATATTTTCGGTGACAGCAGCCGGCATTTTCATATCGGCGGCGATGAATTCGGCTACGGAGTAGATAATAATCACGAATTTATTAATTACGCCAATACGCTAGCCAAATTTCTTCAGGAAAAAGGGCTGAAAACCAGAATTTGGAATGACGGATTAATTAAAGCCACCATCAATCAACTCAACCCCGATATTCAAATTACTTACTGGAGTTATGACGGCAATCCGCAGGACGAACGGGAAGCGCAACGTCGTCGAAAAATCCGCATGAGCATGCCGGAATTAATAGAACGCGGTTTTTCGGTTCTCAACTATAACGCCTATTATTTGTACTTCACGCCGGAAGAGGGCGCCGCCACCTCCCATGACAGCAATTTTGCCACGAGAGATGTGCTGAAAAATTGGGATTTAACCATCTGGGACGAGCAAAACCCGCAAAATAAAATCAAAGATCCGCATAAAATCATGGGATCGGCACTCTCCATCTGGGGCGAGCATGCCGGTTCGCTGCAAAGCGATTCCATTCAAAAATATACGGCGCCGTTACTAACGGCAATTATTTACAAAACCAAAGCGGCGAACAACCATGACGAAACGAACCGACGTCTGCGTTTATTAACGGAAAACGATTTTGCCTCATTGGACAGCACAACCTATATCGACTTGTTGCAGCTTAAAAATCATGCGTTTATTGCCTTGAAAAACAATCGGCAAACCGTCCGTTTATTACAGGAAAACAAACTGCCCGAACGGAAAATTACTTTCTGGCTCAACGGTTCGGATAAACAGAAAATCCAATTAAATCCCCATTGGCGGAAAACGGACCACGTTCAACAGCGGGACGGTAAAGATTATCAGGCTTATGATTATCAAGGCAATACGTTGTGGCTGGATAAAACGATCGAAATTTCCGACCCCTAATTGAACAAAAGTGCGGTAAAAAANNGAATTTTTTACCGCACTTTACCGAAACCTTGATCACAAAAGGCACAATTTCTTGTGCCTTTTCCGTTAATCAGTTCTGATGATGAAGAACCAAGCGTTTTGACGGTTTTGCAATAAACGACCAAACAATTGCAATCACCAGCAATGCCACCGAGCTTGCGAACATAAATACGACAATGTCTGCGAAAAAGTAATGTTCAAAAACCGGATTGGTAAAAATCTTTTGCGAATACCGGATAATCGCATAAACGGTATATCCCCACAAAGACCAGGTTACCAGGCTTAATAACATACTTTTCAGAATCAAAGCCAACGGCAATTCTTTTGTTTGTTTTTTAATAATCATTAATTTTTGCAGTTCCAATTCATACCCCTCTATCAGGACTTGTCCAGACGGCCAACTTGGACTTGTTTCTAAAAATCGCCTTCGGAATCCCGAAAACGAGCGTCAACATATTCAGTAACCAATACACGTACGGATACCAAATACAATATAAAGAATAACGAAATAACCCTTTCTCATAGCGGCTATCAATATACAAACTGAACATGTACTGCCAGAAGAAAGAGAAAAACAATACCGTCATCAGCACCCGAAATACGGATACTTCAAACGTCCCTTGAGTAATTTGAAGATAAGTATTGATGCATAATACCGCAATAAGCGCATACGCCCAGATTGCAGTGACGAAATATTCCAGATACATCGGCCATAAACGACGGTTTTTAAAACGCCAAACCACCGGAAAATATTTCAGAATCGTTTCAGCTCCGCCTTGTGCCCAACGTAAACGTTGTTTAAAAAGCCCGCTAATTGTTTCAGGCATAAGCGTCCAACACAAAGCGCGGGGTTCGTAAATTATATTGTATCCCGCCGTTTGCAGCTTCCAGCTGACATCAATATCTTCGGTGATCATATTGGTACTCCAACCGCCGATTTTTTGCATGGCTTCCGCTTTGAACAGGCAACATACGCCGGACACGGTAAAAATAGTTCCCATCACGCTTTGCGCGCGTTTAATCAGGCCGATAATGGAGCTGAATTCCGAAGTTTGTAAACAGCCTAAAATCGTACTACGGTTACGCACCCGCGGATTCCCCGTCACCGCGCCGTATTGCGGATTAGATTCCAACGCCTGAACCATGTAATCCACAGCATGGTAATCCAGAACGGCATCGCCGTCGATACAGCCGACATATTTGCCTTTGGCGACGGTTAAACCGTGATTTAAGGCGCTCGCCTTACCGGCATTCTCTTGATGTAACGCAACGATGCGGCTGTCTTTTTGCGCCCAGCGGTCGATAATTTCGCCTGTCGCATCCTTACTGCCGTCGTTAATGAAAATAAGCTCGAATTTCGGATATTTCAACTTGAGTAAATAAGGAATGGCGTCATCCAGATTATCGGCCTCGTTATAACAAGGTATCATAATAGAAACCATCGGCACGTCCGCCATATCCATTCGAGCGAATTCCGGTTCCTGCAATTTTCCTTCAATAAAAAAGTAATAATAACCCGCCGCAATGGTCCAATAAACCGCCATCAGAGCGGGATACATAAATAACGTTGCATTTAATACATCAAACCACGACATAATTCGCCCCTTATTTCAATCCGATATTGGTATTTATTGAAAAGTGCGGTCGGATTTTTTGCAGTTTTGGTTGATCGGTCTGGAAATTGTCCGGATAGTAGCCAAAATTGTAAATTTTGTTTTCATTCTGGAGCACCTCCATCCAATCCGACAACTCATCATCCGGCACGGCTTGTTGAGTTCGCGCGTCCACGGCTTGTAATTCAAAAGCGAGTTTATCCTTTGCAATATACGGCGTCGTACTTTTCACTACATCGTCCACCCAATTTTTTGCTTCCCGTTTGGAAAACTCGGAATGATGCCGATAAGGGGCGGTTGATACCAGCACGGTGTCATAATATTTAGCGAAACTCGCTAAACGCCGTGTAAATTGCGTTTCATTCTGAGACGATAAATTTAACGGCGCCGAAATCATGCCGGTCGTTTTAAAATATTCACTTCCCCACAATACATAAGGCGACATGACTTTTTTCACTTCGTCGGTTATTTTAAATAAAGCCGAAATATTTTGTTCGCCCTTTTCAATAACCTGATCATCGGTGAATAAAATACCTTTAAATTTAGCGTAAAGCGATAAATCCTGATAAACGGATTTAATCATCTCCGTTTTATGTGAATCCGCATTTGTTAAATCAAAAGCCGAAACCGGCAGCCAGACGTAAGGAGAAACATTGAGTCTGGTTTCCAGAATCCAGGCAACTCGACTGAACAGATCAGCCCGCACGGGTAAATATTTGTTAGGAAAATACAATGCCTCTGCAATACCGTCATTATTTACATCCGAGAAAGCCTGAATATAAACTCTTGAAACACCTTGTCGATGAATGCGTTCAATAATTTTATCCAGATTTTTACCCTGTTTTATCGGATCAGGATCATAAACGTCATCCAGCTTAATTCGCAAAGAACGTTGCACCGACAATGATTCATTCTTATTTTTCAAGTAATTCGCAATAGTCTCGATCGAAGTTTCAGTATCCAGCAATAATCGGCCTAAATGAAATTGTTCGGGCGTATTCGTTTTTGTATCGACAAGCGACATATGCACTTCAAAACCCACTTCTTTCGCAATATCCGCTGCGGTTGCCGTAAAGTGACCATAAGGCCAAACCATGGCGCGAGGCGCCACGCCTACATTTTTTTTCAATAAATCATAAGAACGCTGGAAATCTTTACGCAACTTATTCTTATACTCCGTTGACGTTTCATACTGACCGTTACGATAGGCCGGCGCAATAACAGCCGGTAAGCTGCTGCCTGCCGGATTGGCGTTGATTCCGTGGTGAAGATCATTGGTGTGAGACGCCATTTCAATCAACCCGCTCGCCTGCATTTCACGCAGTTGCTGCCATGTAACGAACTCGTTACGATTCAATTTTTGATTACCGTAAGAAATTTTCCGGTTATTCGGAGTATTAACCCAATCCGTGACTATGGCATACACGGCAGGATAGTTATAAGCTTTCAGGAGCGGATAAATCACGTTATAAAAACTTTCATAACCATCATCAAAAGTTAACAGTACGGCTTTATCCGGCAGCGGATGTCCGCCGTTTCGGGCATCCATGATTTGTTGCAGGCTAACCGGTTTATATCCGTTATTTCGTAACCAGTTGAAATGCGTAATTAATGTCTGAGCAGAAATAGTTTGTGGAAAATATTGTTGATGTTTATTCGGAACACTTTCGTCAATTACATTATGGTAACAAAGAATACCTAAATGCTCGTTTAATGCAAAAGCCGGTATATTTAAAAGTAATAAAACAATTAAATACCCAAAATTTTTTATATACTTTTTAAACATATAAACCCTTAGAAAGAAATGCTATAAAAATTAAAAAGAAGCGGATAAATTCAGATTAATAAAATTATTAAATTCAGGCGCTCCATCATAAATGGATCTTTTTCGACCGATATCATAAGAAATACTTAAACGTCTACCTAAATGCCATTCCTGACCATAGGCGATAGACCAGGTTTCACTACTCTCGAAATTATCCTGCCAGTAATAACCCGCCCCGCCTTTAATATGATGCGTTAAAGTAATACGGTGATCAAACGGTTGGAAATAAGACAAATCCAAATTTCCTTCTGCAGAACGACTCTTTGACGGATTATAATAATATGCCCCGGAGATATCTTTATTGCGTTCATAGGAAGCAAACAAACTGCCGTCTAAATTCCAGCGATTGTATTTAAATAAATTAAAATTCGACCAAATAGACAAATCTTTACGTAAGTTTCCATCGTCAAATTTCATTAGGGAAACATTACTCCCGACTTCGAATCGATTTGAATATTTATAACTGGCTGAAAAATCCAGCTCCTTAGTATATACATCTTGATATAGTGCCTTCACCGGTGTATTGGCGCTATTTAAACCGCCTCGTATGCTAAAATTCCAATGCTGATTTAAACGATACTGGATATTAGCCGCAAAATAAGCTTTATCGTTTAACTTAATCCCCTTGCCCGCTTCGGCCGTTATAATAACGGGATAAAAATTCGCTTCAATCCCGGCGCCAATACGTTGCTGTTCAAGTTTTAAACCGTCATCGGGTGATTTAGTTATAAGGTAATGAACAAATGCATTATGTCCGTCATCCGTTTTAGGCGAGTAAAGATAATATTCCTGATTACTTTCATTCTCTCCGGCCGGAGAAGTGCGGTGAGAAATTCCCCCGGATGCAACTAACCGAGCGGATTTTGCTTGTTCATATTGTTCTAAAAAAGACGTAACATTTTCTTTTTGTTCTGTTGACCAATTATTGACTATACCACTCGCAGTTTTCCAATCATTTACGGATAACGCCACATTCGCTTTCGCAACTTCGACCCAAATCGGTTCGCCCGGTAAAAATTCCTGAGCTTTCTCAATCCAGTTTAACGCATCATCCGAATGATCCCGCGCACTTTCCAGCTCTGCTTTAGTCAACATCACCCATCCGTCTCCGGGAGTAAGCGATAATCGCTCATCGACCAATTGCATTGCACCCGATAAATTCCCTTTCGCCGCCTGTAAATTCACTTTGCTGGAAAAATAATTACCATAATCGGGATTTTCTATTTTTCTCGAACGGGTAAAGTCCATCACATAAAGCGGCATTTCTGCCATTCCGGATTCTAAATAATTCTGCGCTTCCGAATATTTAGCCGCATCAGTTAGTGCGTTAACAATTTTTAATTGTAAAGAAAACGGGACTTTCTGTTTTTGTGCAAAATAACTTTGTTCGATTTCACGATACAGATCAAGCGCTAAAAAAGGCGAACCCGAGGCCAATAAAGAATCCGCATAAGATTCTTTTACATAATTCGGTATAACTTGCTCCGATTCTTGCAAAAGAATATAGTTTTTTTCAACATAATCGGTATTATTCAGCTTAGAGGCAACAACCACCATATCCTGTAAAGATTGTTGTTTAACAGGACTGCCTTCAGGTGCTTTGCTATAAGCTTCTTCGAGATTCGAATAAGCTTCCTTTAATTGCCGCCGATTAGGAATATTTTTTACCGTTCGAACGGCATCATCATGCAAGAACCATAATTTATCGGTTTCATTAAATAAATCCGGATAATCGGAAATAAGTTTTTCTTGAAGAGGTGAAATATTTAATTGAGCCGCAACGCGATATAATTTTTTCGCTGATTCAATATCATTCGGATTTTTAACTAAATTATTACTTAGTCGATGTAATTTGGAGGTTAAAGATTCACTACTCTCTAATAAATATAAATCGGCTTGCTTATATTCGTTATCAATACCGAATTTTCGTTTATATTGAGAAAGATATTTTTGAGAATCGTCGAAATGAGATATATCGGTATTAACCAAAGATAATCCTAATAATCCATTAGGATTTTTAGGCGAAACTCGTGTTAATCGATCATAAAAAGATAAAGATTGCTGAAATTGTCGTTCGTTTCTCGCCGCTTTAGCTAAAACTTCCAATTCATTTTCGGACAATTCGTCTAATCGACAATGACGACAAACGGCTAAAGCCTCTTTAAATTGATTTTGTCTGACTAAAAGAGTAATCAGATCATCACGAACCTTATGATCATGCGTATTCCGGTATAAATCCGCAAGCTGTTTTGTTCCTTCGACCAATTGCGCATCACCCAACCGGGAATAGCGAATAATATCCTCTCGTTGTTCATCTATCGGAGAACTTACCGCATTTTGAGCGCACAAAGCTCCGCCCATAAGGAAAGCTAATACACCGACCTTATTCATTAAATAACCCCAAAAAATAAAAAAGTAAATAACAAGTCCATTAGCCAATTCATTTATCAAATAATTGTCTAATGAATAATTTTATAGTTAATAATATTATCACAGATGAAATTAAAAGAGTATAACCCAAAAGAAACGTTCACACTTTTGATAAAATAAAAGAAGAAATTCGCAACGAATTAACCCGGCAAAGAATGTTAATTATCGAAAACACAAAAACCCCGGCTCATTTCTGAACCGGGGTTTCCTTCGCTAAAATAAAACCTGGCGGTGTCCTACTCTCACATGGGAAATTCCCACACTACCATCGGCGTTACGGCGTTTCACTTCTGAGTTCGGCATGGGGTCAGGTGGGACCTCCGCACTCTCGCCGCCAGGATAATTCTGTCTCCCCACACGCCAAAGTGCGGGCGATTTTTTCAATGTTTTTTGCTTTCGCGTTTTCGCTTTACGCTTTACGCTTTTGCGCTTTTAACGTCTTAGCTTTTTAACTTTTCCGCTTTGCGCTTTCGCTTTCGCGTCTTTCTCTCT